>CAVPKZ010000093.1:0-6308 GCA_963705755.1 uncultured Acidobacteriota bacterium
GCCGGTGCGCCCAACACCTGCATCTCGTTGGCTTGACGATTGATTTTCTCCAGAGCTTCGCGCTTCATCTGGAGTTTCATTTGCGAATACTTCTTAAAAACTTGCGCATCTCCCTGACGAAGCATCTGTGTGACCCATTCGTCGGCTACTCCACCCGCGCTCAACCTGGTCGCGTAGGTCGAACGGAGATCGTAGATGCGAAAGTACGTTACTTTGGCTCTAGACAGCGTTCTCTTCCAAGCCTTCCGTAGGTTCTTGTGGTGCCCCGACGGATTGAGGTCACTGGGAAAGACGAACGGACCATCGCCAGAAATGGCAAACTGGCGTTGAAAAGCCTGAACGGCCAAAGGGGTTAGTGGAACCTCAGCGATTCCGTTTGGGGTTTTAGAATCGGGTATCCAAACAACAGCGTTGGCCAAATCCACATTGTCTTTTCTCATGGGCGTGAGTTCTTTGTAGATTCGGAGGCCAGTCTCCGTAATGATCCGCACAATATTGGCAAGATATTCCGGAGCATGGGATTCGATACGCTGCTGTTCGGACCATGGAACATAGTGAGGACGAAACATGCCCTTCACGGCAACTGGGAACTCCACTCCCGAACACGGATTGGCCGCCAAGAGTCTTTTCCGAACGGCGATATTGAGCATACGCCGCAGGACTCGGAACTCCTGATGGACGGTTGTAGGCTTTAGGAGGTTCGTCTCCCGGTAACCGCGCTGGCTCTTGATGCGGACACGTTGGTGGAGACGGTCACGCAAATAGAGTTCAATCGCGTCCGCTGTGAGGTCCACAAGTCTGCAATTTGCGAATGCCGACTTGAGGTGCTTCACACAGCGGCCGTTCGTTGCGTGAGTCTTCTCCGCTCGTACGGGTGGTCTGGAATAGTTCTCCAGGAAAAAATCCGCCCATTGTCCGTATGCCAAGGTTTCGCCTTTACGTGTGACTTCTAGGACGTTGTCGTCTCTGGCTTGAAGCCTGTCGCGTAACTTTTTCTGAGCCTCATGCCAATCAGCGGACTGGCTCGATTCTCTTCGGGCATTCCCGTTTCTGTCCCGGTAGCGAATCCACCAAATAGCGGTTCCATTCCGCCGGTAGACAACCCCGTCGTATTTTCGTGCTCTAGGCATTCTCCATCTCCTGTCTGAACGACGCGCGGAATGTTTCGAGATCCGATTTGAGAAACCGGATATTGCGACCCATTACGCGGAGATGGGGAATCTGCTTCCGCTCGACCCAAAGATACACAGTTTGCGCGCTGACGCCAAGATATCTGGACGCCTCCTTTACGGATAGAGGACGATCATCGGATGGCGTGGAATTGTGTCGATCGATCTGAAGAATTGTCTCTCGAGTCATAGCGCGCGCCTTTGATTTCAGTTCTGTTCGATCGCTACGGTTTTCAGTTCTCTCAGGACTTGGTCTTTTCCCCGCCAATTCGGCCTGGGCTTACCTCAGCTTTTTTCCGATGCGCGAAATAGACAGAAGACTTGCGCGTTTCAGCATACTATACATATAGCACCATGAAAAGTGTTTTTTAGGCACGTCCGTATTACTCGACCTGGCGGTGCGTCATTCATCGGCAACCATCGCCTTGAGAGTGTCCCTGTTTTTATTCGATATCTCTTTCGCAGCGGCGCGTATCAGCTTGTCATAGCGCAACCTGGCGCGAACGCGCGCCGCTGGCAGCGCATCTTCTGGGGGTTCCACAACACACGTAATCACGTACTTCAGGAGCACGTCCGTTAGGGCGACCTGCGCCTGCGCAAGCGTGTGAAGCCCTTGCACCTGCTGCGCCATGTTCGTAAGCGTGGCCGCCATGCGAGCCTCAAACTGCGTCACGGCTTCGGTGTTATCGCCCTGCCGAAGTTCGTGTTCACAAGCGGCGATCAAAAACGCTTGCTCGGAACGGAAGCCACGTTCTTTGACAGCTATCCGCAACTTTTTCCCGTAATTCTGCGGAAGTGTATCGAAAGTTGCGCGAAATCGCTTTTCTAGCCATAAAAAATCACCTTTCTGGAGTGGTACCAAAGTGGTGCCACAATGTGCCTCAAAAGCGGCCCTCTGCAAAGAGTCTGAAAGATAAGCGGTTAACGAAGAAAAACAACACGAAGTGCGCCACATCCCTTTATGTTCCAATACGTGTGTCGGTCCCTGATAATTCGCCTGCATTTCATGCACGCTGCCCTTACCACTGTTGAAGAGTGTTGACTTCTGTCGACTTGTGTCGACTTTTGACGAGAAGTGTTGACTCGGGTTGAGATTTGTCGACTTCTGCCGACTTTTGTTGATTTCTGTTGACTCAGAACCCTTTCAAGGGTTACATCAGTACGTCATGCTGCTATATGTACAGCAGTGTTAGAACGCGCGTCAATGCAAAAAGACTACCGCCCCTGTCTGGAAAAACTGGCCGGCGCTCCCCCGAAGAGAAAAGCCGCGCTCATTCGATCTCTTCTACCGGGGATAGAAGCGGCACTGCACTCAGGGCAGAGTCTTAAAGATATTTGGGAAGCATTGGGAAACGAAGGCTTGCAGATGACCTATCACGTTTTTCACATGACCGTCTGGCGCGCGAGAAAAACTAGAAACCCAACCGCAACCAGCTCCTGGGGAAAACAGGATAAACCTTCTGAGTCGCAAGGGCAGCAGGAAGCAAAAGTGGAAACAGTTGAAGGGCGGGACCCATTTGCGAATCTAAGGCGATTGGAGGAAGACAGGCCTGGTTTTCACTGGCGGGGTACACGAAGCTTGAAAACATTGGTGCGTGGAACGGAGGGGCACGAATGAAACAAACGGTGATGGAAGCAGTGGAACAGAATTGTAGGGGGCGTTGAACAAGAGGTGAGGGTGGTGTATATATCTGCATGTACGGGCCGTGACGTATTTTCAGTTGCGGCAACCCCATCCTGAAGACAGTAGGGAATCGTGCCCAAGCGGCGAAGCGTTCATTTCGGAGTCTACAATGTTCGGCTCTTGAGTACCCTCGACAAACTCCTGCGGGACAAACCGAGATATATGGGAGAACTGTCGACTTCGATCAACGATGCGCTTCTGGCGGTCGATCTGAATACTGTTGAGCTTGTGAATCTTCAGTCCAGACAGAAACAAACGGGGAGAGAAACGCAGGTCGTCATCTTGCGACGACTTCGCAAGCGCATTCATCAAGTCGCCAAAAAGCGGAATTGTTCGATGAATCAGCTCGTGAATAGTGCTCTTCTGGCTTACTACTCGAAGAATGGAGCAGGCAAACTCAAGAAAACACCCAAGGACGGCCGTCGTCCAGCGTTCGTATGACACAATGTCGGAGTCGGAGCGTCGGGAGCTTCATCAGATGCTCTCGGGGCTTTCGGCATTGCAATCGGTTCCCATCGATGCGGAAGAACCCGATGGAACATATTACGAATACGATCGGAACCTGAAAGCGACAGTGAAAGTAACGCCTGACGGGGAGCGAACCCCCGTTGAGAAAGTAGAAACAAGCTTTGAGCCCACGCGCGCGGAAGGGTTCGCGTAAAATTGCACGCGAGGAAATCGCGTCCTGAGCCAGCAAAAGCCAGCACTGTTCATAATCGCGGGACCGGTGGGCGCCGGTAAGACAACTTTCTATGAAGCCTACTTGAAAGAGCCATTCCCCACCCTTGTTCCCGCGCTGAGACACCAGCAACAACCATTTCTTGAGGAGCGTCGTTCTTTTGCGGTCGAAGACATTCGTGTGGACACGCAGCTACTTGACCAGGCCAAAGCAGCAGGGTATTCGACGAAAGTGCTTTTTATCTCTACGGAAGACGCAAATTTGAATGTGGGCCGGGTATTGGTGCGCATGAGTCGAGGTGGACAAGCTGTTCCCGTGTCCAGCGTGATTGACTCCTATCGGGAGTCAACGAAGAATCTCTCCGAAGTCCCCAAACATGCCGATGAATTGCTCGTGTACGACAACACAGTGCATCGTCGCGGCTTCCGCGTAGTGGCGCAGTTTATCGGTGGGAAATTGAGTAAAAGCGCGCAGACAATACCGGACTGGGCTGCTAAGAGTGTTTGGCAAAGAGCTGCACGCGGCAAAACAACACGAGAAGCCCGGGCGTGGACGCTAACTTTTTTTCTCCCTTAATCCACTGTGCGCTCTGGCCCCCACTCACTATTTCCCCTGCTTCTTGACCAAGCGCCCGTCCTGTAACAAACTAGGAAGAACCTCCCCACGAGGTTGCGAATGAGCGAACGCCTTGCTTGGATCAAGCACAGTGCGACTGAGCAAAGAGGGGCAAGATAGTGGATCTTCCCGGTTTCATGAGGTTAGCACGGCAGGATTGACTATTGCCTTATGCCAGGCCTGATGCATAATTCCCCAAGAAAGTAAGGGGATTGTGCTATGGCGGGACCCTACAAAGAAGCCGCAAGACGACTATACAAAACGGCCCAATCTCAGCAGGGGTTTTTCACCACGAAGCAAGCCATACACGCAGGATTCGCGGAAAGGACCCATTCCTATCACGTGAACGTTGGAAACTGGATCAGGGAGCATCGTGGTATTTATCGGCTGGCCGATTTTCCTACGGCGGAGCGTCCAGATCTGATGCTTTGGTATCTGTGGTCGCAGAATCGTAAAGAAGTTCCGGAAGGCACATACAGTCACGATACGGCTCTCAGTCTTCACGAACTCTCCGATGTCATGCCCTCGAAGCTGCACATGACAGTCCCCATGCATTTTCGACGCAACAGCCGAATCCCGGAAATCCTGATTCTTCACCGAGCTGATCTCACCGAAAGCGATATCGAACAAATGCAGGGAGTGCGAGTTACACGCCCACTGCACACGGTTCTGGATCTTCTCCAGACCGGCCATGTAGACCGAAATCTCATCCGGCAAGCTATCGACGAGGCAATGCGGCGCGGGCTCATCACCGGGAAACAGATTGACTCACTGCCACACGATAGACTCCGAGACTCATTTCGAGAGCTTGCCGGACAACTCCGCTAATGGATGAAGTAAAGCAATATAAAACGGCCGGTGCATTTCGCACGGCTCTAGAAACCAGACTGCAAACGCGAGCGCAGGTGGAACGGACGGACTTGCAGCGCCTGCGCAGGCAAGTCGCCTTTGATCGCTTTCTGGCGAGATTATTTCCGAAGGGGCCAAAGGGAACGTATCCGTGGATCCTGAAGGGAGGTTATGCGATGGAGCTGCGGATTCGTTCGGCACGAACGACGAAAGACATCGACCTGACGCTTCACGACGGAACTCGCCTAGCCAAAGACCCCGACGAGCGGCGGAAGCAAGTACGGGCGATGTTACAAGACTCCGCCGCGATCCAACTCAACGACTACTTTGAGTTTCTCGTGGGAGAGCCGCGCGAAGAGTTGGACGGAGCGCCCGAGGGTGGAAGTCGCTACCCTGTCGATGCTCGGATGGACGGTCGAGGATTCGCGCGTTTTCACGTGGATATTGGGATCGGCGACGAAGTGATGGAGCCTGTTGAGGTGGTCGAGGGACGGGATTGGCTCGGGTTTGGCGGAATCGCTCCGCCTTCCTTTCCCATCATTTCGCGGGAACAGCAGTTTGCAGAGAAACTGCACGCGTACTCACTGCCGCGCGAGGATCGCGTGAACACCAGAACGAAAGATCTGATCGATATGCTGCTTCTGATTCGGCAGGGAAAGCTTGACAATCCGAGACTTGCGGCCGCAATAAAAGCAACATTCGCAAAACGGGCGACACACCCCGTGCCTTGGAAGCTTGAGCCACCGCCCGCGGTGTGGGAACCGGTGTTCCAAGCACTAGCTCAGGAATGTGATCTCGATGAAAGGCTGTCGGCAGGGTTCGAAACCGTGCAAGGTTTTGTCAGCAATGTCTTGGGAAAGCAAACAGACTAAGATAATTGAACGCGAGCTGCTTAGAGAAGTGGGCAAGCACCCCACGACCCGGGTCACTGACAATCTGCTCAGTGCGGCTCGGGCCTGCTCCAATTGTGGAATTGAGAATGTCCCTTCGGTCTGCGCATCTGATACCGCCAAAAAAACGAGCGCCTAGTGCCGCACTAGGCGGTTAAATCTGTTGCGAAGATGTTGTCGTCATACCGTTTCCCCGCACAAAGCGAGTGCCTCAGGGCAGCAGCATTGTCTCCCACCAAGCAGCAAGAGGGTCGGTTGGTGACGGCCGAAACCTGGCCCTGCTATGGATCAAGGTGATCACCGTGGCTATTTCTGCCTGCTCGTGGGCCTGAGCCCAAGTGTGTAGAATTTGAGAAGTGGACAATAGAGAGAGGGCTGGAACGTTTTCCTGGATGACGCGTCGGGCTTTTTTTTCATCGGTG
>CAVPKZ010000094.1:0-8235 GCA_963705755.1 uncultured Acidobacteriota bacterium
ACGCAAAAACTGGCTTATCTATCTAATAGTTTTTTTTATCGCCGGCACAATCTATCTGGAATTATCGTCTCGCCGCCTTCCCTGATGGACGATGTGGACGCCGTGCAGGCGCAAATCGCCCGCAACATGTTGACCTCCGGCGATTGTGTGACGGCGCGTCTCGGACGGCGTCATCCATACCTGGAAAAGTCTCCGCTCCATTACTGGATCATCGCCGCTCTTACAAACTGTTCGGCGCATTACCGACTTGGTGCCGCGAGGATTCCGTACGCGCTGTCCGCCATTGCGCTGGCGTTGCTGACAACTGCGTTCGGCATTTGGGCGTTTGGGCGAAAAGTGCCGGCCTCTATGCTGGGCCTTATCATAGTCGACCTGTACTGGCTTATTCCTATTTACCCGAATTTTGGTGCCGGATGTCATGCTGACCACCAGCATTGCGTTCGCGATGTGGGCCTTCCTTCCAGCCATCGATGAGGAAGAGCCGAAGTCGCGAGCCCGCTTATGGGCCGTTACCTTTAGCGGCCAGCCTGGGCCTCGGCTTGCTGCTCAAAAGTTTAATAGCCGTATTGTTTTTCCGTGTTCGGCTGCGCTGATTTATCTGGCATCACGCACCAACTATCTGTACGCCACGCCTGGAAAGCGGTCTGCGGCCCTTCAGCGGCACGCTGATCGCTCTGGCGATCGCGGCGCCGTGGCACATCCTGGCGACACTGCGCAATCCACCATATTTCTTTTTCACCATTCGCAGCGCCCCGGGTGAGTATCACGGCTTCATGTGGTTTTACTTTATTAACGAACAGCTCCTGCGATTCCTCAATCTTCGTTATCCGCGCGATTACAATACTGTCCCGCGCCTGTACTTTCTGGCTATTCCATCTAATATGGCTTTTCCCGTGGAGCGTGTATTTTCCGGCGGTCTTTAAGTTGTATTTCAGGCCCGTCGATCGCGCCGGCCGAAAGGGCGGTTGCTCGGCCTTATGCTGGTCGGCTTTCATGTATGGTATTTTTTACCTTCTCCACCACGCAGGAATATTATTCGATGCCGCTTTATCCAGCTCTGGCTTTGCTGCTGGGCTGCGGCCATGGCCACAGGAGACAAATGGATCCGGGTGGGCACCCGAGTTCTCTGCGTCTGGTCGCCTGTTGGCGCCGTGGCAGGCTATCGGCATTCTGTCACGCTGTGCGACATGTTCCCACACCGGGAGACATCTCCGTGGCGCTCAGTTACAACCCGGAGCGCTTACACGCTTTCGCTCGGGTCAGATGGAAGATCTGACCTTGCGTTCGTTTGCCTATCTCCGCCTTCCGCTAGCTTTGGCGGTTGTGGCCTTTCTCATCGGTGTGGTTGGAAATCTTAAGTGGAAGGGCCAACGCGCATTCCTAAGCCACAGCAGTCATGATGGTCGTATTTTTCCATGCCGCGCGGTTGGCCATGGTGGCGTTCGATCCCTTTTTGTCCACCAGGCCACTCGCCGAAGTAATTCTGCGTTCTCCCCCCGGAAAGCTAATCTCCGCGACCCATACTATGAATTTTCATCCGTGTGGTTCTACACCAACCGTGACCCTTTAAATCTTGAACGGACGCTATAACAATTTGGAATACGGCTCCTACGCTCCGGGAGCCCCAGACATTTTTATCGATGATGCGCGGATGCAATCGCTGTGGCGCGATGCGGACCGTTATTACCTGGTCGCGGAAGATGGTCAGCTCCCGCGTATTAATACCGTGCTTGGGCAGCAATTAAATCCCGTAGCACACCGTGGCGGCAAAATCGTGCTGACCAATCATCCTTTACCAGACAAAGCGGCGTTTTCCGTCCCTAAATAATTTTTTGCGATTTCGATATCAAGTGTTTACACCTTGAACGAATAACCGCAATAATAGTTATGTTCGTCTGAGCCAAGCTTTCAAACGTTATATTCTTGATGCCATATTTTGATTTCTAGCCTTAAAGAGAAATCCGGTACACGGCCTACGCCGTCTGGGGTTGAAAACACAGTATTAGGAGCCATATGAAAATCGCCGTACTCGGTGGTGACGGATATTGCGGTTGGGCCACAGCTTTATATTTGTCGCAAAAAGGCCATGCCGTCGCCATTGTCGACAATTTTTTGCGGCGCCAGTGGGATCATGAGCTCGGCGCGCAAACCCTCACTCCCATCAGACCGCTTTCCGACCGTCTGCGCATCTGGCAAAAAATAACTGGTAAGACTATCGAACTGTTCGTCGGCGACGTGGCCGATTACGATTTTCTGGAATCTACCATCAAGGCATTTGAGCCCGACGCCATCGTGCATTTCGCGGAGCAACGCTCCGCCCCGTACTCGATGATCGACCGCAAGCACGCCATCTTTACCCAGGTAAATAACGTGGTCGGCACCATGAACGTGCTCTTCGCCATTCGTGAGCTGCGGCCGGAATGCCACCTAATCAAGCTGGGCACCATGGGTGAATACGGCACTCCGAATATCGATATCGAGGAAGGCTACATCACCATCGAACACAACGGCCGCAAGGACGTGCTGCCTTATCCTAAGCAACCGGGCTCTTTCTACCACCTCTCCAAAGTTCACGACAGCCACAACATTATGTTCTGCTGCAAGATCTGGGGCATTCGCGCCACAGATTTGAATCAGGGCGTGGTGTACGGAACGATGACCGAGGAAGTCGAACTCGACGAGGCCTTGATCAATCGCTTCGACTACGACGATGTATTCGGCACGGTATTGAATCGCTTCTGCGTCCAGGCCGCTATCGGTCAGCCGCTGACCGTTTACGGGTCAGGGGACAAACCCGTGGCTTCCTGGATATCCGCGACACGGTGCGTTGTATTGAAATTGCCTGCGAGAATCCTGCAAAGGCCGGCGAGTGCCGCGTCTACAACCAATTCACTGAGCAATTCTCGGTATTAGAGCTGGCGCGCATGGTGGAAGCCGCAGGCAAAAAGCTTTCCATGAACGTGGAAATTGACCATCTGCCTGATCCTCGCGTGGAGTCCGAGCAGCATTACTACAATGCGAAGCACTCCAAATTAATTGACCTCGGATTGCAACCACACTTGCTCTCCGATTCTTTGCTGGATTCCCTCGTAAATATCGCGGTGAAGTACCGCGACCGCGTCGACGCTTCCCTGATGCTGCCGCAAGTAAATTGGCGCGAACCACGCAATGACCGCCGCCTGCAAAAGAGCATGACCGCCCGTGCCACACTTGGCGGCGCGGAAAACAGTGGAGTCCAGACCGGTAAGGCCAAACGGTAGCCACTGCTTAACGCAGATTTTCGTTCACACGTTGAGCAAAGTCGAAATCAAACGGGAATGGCTTCCCGCCCAGACTATTTTCAAAGCGCGCCACAAAGCGTTGAAAATGGCTCCTTGCTGCCTAAAAAATCGATGCTGGCAACTCTCTGCTTGGCAGAGTCCAGCCACACCATTCGTTCATCTGGCAACTCGTAGCCGCAATAAATTTTCGAGAGGCGTGAATGCGGAACCGCGTATTCGCGCATGGCCATGAGATGCGATCCGAGATTTTGCATGGCCGAAATCCCTAAATGATCGGCGGCATGTACGTTAAATGCGCCGCCAAATTCCAAGCCATCCTGTTGTTCGTACTGCCGCCGCCAACTCTCAATCTCCGACGACAGACAATACTCGAAATGAACCCCGCCCTTTAATCCTGCTCTGGTCGCAGCGTCTTGTAACTGCGCGGTTTCTGCCGGCGTATATATCCACGGCTTCTCGACAATCACTTGTAAACCCGCGGTTAACGCTGCTCGAATTAACGTTGGCACATGCGCTCCAGGAGGCACGCACAGCCACGCAATCTGCGCCGAGCTATCCGAAAAAGTTTGCGCTAATCGCGATTCGTAGCGCCGCTATCTCGTCGCTCTGCCTGCGGAGACCTGATGCGAATTCCGCGCGTCGCCCTTCGCCCGTCAGCATGCATGCATTCGGGCGCCCCAACGCCCTCTGCCAACAATGAGATACGCCGGACTGTTGTTGCCATTAGCCATGAGCGGCGATCTTGTCGCAAACCGTTCTGGCCGCCTTGGCCGCGCCGACCACCTTGCCGGAAAAAATATGAATCTCCCGTGGAAGACCATCGCGGACATACAAAATCCGTCGGTCCTGTTCCGGATTGTCTTCCACCACTCTCAAGGTGAACCGTGAACCAATGTACTTCGCGTGCTTTGCTGCCGGCACTGTCAGGCGAGCAATCTTCTCGCATAGCTTCGAATCTGGTATCTACAAATGGCACAAATTCACGTTGGTTCAATACACCTAAGTACCTTTCAGGAATCGGCTCTTCCGGATTGGAGGCAGTCCAATGATTTGTATGCTTCGCGGAACCAAATAATGAATGATCCGATCCGCCGTAAGGGTCAAATGCCGTAAAGGGTCCGTCGACGACCACCAACGCTATCCCCTGCAAACCAGCCGGCAACGCGATCAGAATTTTCTCTGCCACTTGATATTTGGCAATCCTAAAGATATCGCGGCTTGGTCCCATCCCGTACGTTGCCCACACCACGAAATCGTAATCGCCTCGCATCTCCCGAAAAAAAGCGCGCTGTTCGAATCTTATTCCCAGTCTATTTAATCGCGACTCGATCACCGAACGCAGCAGATCAGGATCGTATATGTTTTCCTCGACTTCGTAACACTGATCGATGTACTCGAAATCCATCCACTCCGGCCGAGAAGCCCGCAACGGAAGCCCATGTGACCGCATGATTTGCTCGTATTCCTGGGCGCGCGTGCGCGAGCCTTCACGTGGAATGGCGTAATAATGGCGGCTGTTTTGAACGATGGCCGGCGCAAATTCTTGAATAAATTCACGCCTCGCCTCCAGAGTCTCGGTGATGGTTTCTGGACTTCGCGGATAATGATAGCCGGAGTGAACGCGATACTGATTGATGGCCGATGCTGCACGCATCACGCCCAGAGGATCGAACAGCGTGACACGATGCCCCCGCTCAGCTAACCGGATTGCCGCCGTTGCTCCATAAATCCCGGCCCCAGCTATAGCGATTTTTGCGCCCATCTTATAAGGGAACAAACTTCAAATACGTTTGCGGCTTACTTTATCCGGACGCCAACCTCATCTAGCTTTTGCGCCGGCTGCCGTCCCGGCACCAGCATCCCGCCCTTGACAATATAATCCACGCCTCGCCAACGAATCCCACGGCGCACAAAGCTGGCCAGCCAAATAAAAAATGCCGTCGCATCCCAGGTCACAAAAAGCGGCAGGGTCTTCCACAGGTTTTTCTCTCGTAGCCCCCAGCTCCCAACGCACAAAGTCATCCCCGTACGCAGCATCAAATACATTCCAAAATAAAATGCCGCAACCGCCAGCGTTGGATGCACTGCCACCGCAAGCAATGACCACGCCAGCCCCTGAGTGAAAATCAAACCAGCGTGCCCCCATGGCCGCATATGGCGCATCACCGTCATCCAGCGGAGCCGCTTGATCAGCAGCCCGCCCAGCGATTGATAATCCGCCACCGTCTGCACCGCGTAAGGAAGCATCTCCACCCTTACACCTTGTGCGGCAATCAAACGGCCAGTCAGCAGATCGTCAGCGGGCCGGTTCTCCAATGCCTGAAATCCACCGAAACCAGCGAGTAACTTTCGCGTCGTCACAATGGTTTGCCCAAATGCGAACTTCACACCGTCAAGCAACCACGCCACCATGACCCCCGGATAAAAATCAGAAATCATCCCAATGGATTGAAAACTCTGCGCCATGGTGGTGTCATCCACGGAAACATACAGACAGGTAACTCCGCCCACTTTCGGATCCTGTAATGGCGCGACCACCGTCCTGAAATAATCTGGCTTCACCCGCACATCGCTATCGTTAATCACCAGCACTTCATGCTGGGACTCGTTCACGAGTCGCACCAGCTTGGCCACTTTGTCATTGATGGCATTGCGCCCAGAACCATATAAAATCTTGATTTTGCACTCTGGAAAATCGCGAGCCAGTTTCTCAAGCACGGGCACGGCCGGATCAAGCTGGTCGTGCACGCAAAACAGGAGTTCGTAGTCGGGATAATCCTGCCGGCAGAAACTTGCGAAGTTTTCGTAGGCTTCCGGGTCTAAACCGCGGACCGGCTTCAAATTACTAATGGGAGGGGTGAAATCGGGTGTTTGGGTCTTATTGCGCGGAACGCTTCCGAAAAACTTTATAGAACTATAAATTGCAATCAGATAATAAATAAACGGAATGGCCGCGAAGACCAGAACGAAATACCTGAAGACTGGCGAAATTATCGCACCTCTCGCATTTCGATTCCTTCGCGACCAAAGCCTTCCTGGTACATGACGCCGGCCGCTCTGGTCAGACCCTGAGAAAGAATATCAAAAAAAGGGTGTTCTATACCGCCGAGACTGCTTCCCGCAAAAACGACGCCGAGCGGCCGAAATGCGTTTCGAACATTGGGGAGATTCAGGAACATCAAGTAAACTTTAGACTCTTACATTCGGAGCCATCGAAGGCATCGCCGATCAATGACCGAGTCACCTGGCTTACATTTTAAGACTTTTCTGCTGATTTTAATGATTGTAGTGTTCGCCCCGCTGGGCAATGTATTGCTCGGCAAAGGCATGAAGACCGTCGGCCCTGCGACGCATTGGACGGTGGCTGATTTGTGGACCGTTTTCGTCCGCATATGCTCCTCGGGGTACATCTGGCTGGGCGTTGCCTCGTTGATGACGTTTTTTGTGGCTTACATGCTGGTGCTAACCTGGGCCGATTATAGCTATGTACAGCCGGCTTCGTCCTTTTCCTATGCCATGGTCGCGCTACTCGGCTATGTCCTGCTCGGTGAAGTGATATCGCCACTCCGTTGGTTCGGTATTGCCGTGATTTGCCTTGGTGTACTGATCGTGGGGCACACTCCACCCCGAACCACCGCGGTCAAAGTCTGACGTGCGCGAATTCCTTTTACTCTGCGTCATCGTGGTGGCCGGCACCGGTGGCGAGCTTTGCGTGACGCGCGCCATGAAGCAAATTGGCGAGGTCACCGATTTCCGGCCAGCGGCGTTAGTGCGATTTATTTTAAAGGCCTTAACGGTGGCATGGATGTGGATCGGCATCGCCATGATGACCGTAGCGTTTTTCGCGCTTTTGGCCACGTTATCCTTCGAAAACGTGAGCTTCGTGGTTCCAGTTACTGCCCTCAGCTACGCAGCCGGTGCAGTGGGCGCGGTGCTATTCCTGCGGGAACGCATCAGCGCTCAACGATGGATCGGTGTGTTGATCGTTTGCGCTGGTGTGACCATCGTGCTCCTCAGCAAGCATTAAGACGTCAGCGCGTTGTCCCGACGCAGATGTAAATTGCAGGAAACTACGGGTGCTCGGGCTGCATTGGTTGGAGCTCCAACCTTGATGGTTACTCCGAATCGTTTGTAATTCGCGTAACGCACTGTCATGCGAATATGCACAGCCCCAGTGCTGAATTGCAGCATATCGTCCGCCCGCGTATAAGTAGGAAACCAGTAGTGCCCCTCGATATTCTCGCGAAACGTCTCAAAGCGCGGAAACACATTTTCCTGCCCGTGCTTCTTGATGTCCGGAACCGCTTTGCCATCGGTCTTTACGATCTCAAGATCGGTGTCATCCACCCAGATGCGCCCCTGAAAATAACGCTGATTCTTTTCTAGCTTTTTCGGCCCGACATCGAAAACGTAGGTTCTGAGTTCATCGACGGTTTCGCGTCCCACATATTTGATGTCGTATTTTGGCAATTCTTCGCTGGTGAGCACGAAGGGCTGCACGTGCTCCAGGTCATCCAGGTCCTGTTGGGACATCTGAATTCTCTGCAACGTCGAAGCGGGCGCATACGTCACTTTCTCGTAGCGTTTCCCGTCGGGCGTAAAAAGAATATCGCTCGTCATTTGATACTCACCGTCGGCCATCCCGTCGCCATCAATGGTTTGTATTACGAACGTTTGTGTATACGTGTAGTTATCTCGTTCCTTCTTAAACTCGGCTTCGCGCGCCGCGAAACGTTGAATGATCTGGTCTACGGGCAGCGCGGGCGGTTGATTGGAAATAGTCGAGGTCGCGCCTTGGGATGTTGTCGCCGGTGCGGGAGTCGTAGCCGCCGCGTCGGGCTTGTTATGGGGCCCGCTGGAACTCGGCGGAGTCGGCAGAGGACCTTGTTGCTGCGCTCCAAGCGACATACAACATACAGCAATCGTATGTAGTCGAAGCAGATGTACATATACA
>CAVPKZ010000095.1:0-12382 GCA_963705755.1 uncultured Acidobacteriota bacterium
TAAATTCGCGCGGTGGCGGAATCGCATGGCTGGACGCTGGATGGAATCCACCTGCAAGAGCTGAGCATGTTGGGGGACCGCTTAAAAAATGAAGAGCAGTACACCGTTTTCCAGCCGGCGGATGTAGAGCTCAGCGAAACGGTACAGCGGGTAATCGATGATGTCCGCCGGTTAAAGCCCCAGCGGGTGGTGATCGATTCCCTTTCGGAAATCCGTTTGGTGGCGCGCGATCCGCTGAGATACCGCAGACAAATTCTGGCGTTAAAGGAAATACTGTCGGAGTGTGACTGCACTGTTTTTTTTCTGGAAGACTATACGGTCGAGAATCCGGACTTACTGCTGCAAAGCATTGCGCACGGCGTGGTGCTGCTGGAAAAAACCCAATCCGAGTACGGCTCGATGAAGCGCACGCTACAAGTTACCAAATTGCGTGCTGGTCCGTCGCTTGAGGGCAGTCACGATTTCGCGATTCGCCACGGGGGCTTGCAGGTTTTCAGAAGACTGATGGCCAGCGATTCGCTAAATGGCGTGCAGCCGAAAGATGCCGGCGGGATTCTCAAAACAAAAAATGAAGAGCTGGATCGCTTGACCGGTGGCGGGGTGCGCTGGGGGACGGGGTTAGTGCTGGTAGGCCCGGCGGGGACGGGAAAATCCACGATCGGAATTCAGATTATTTCGGCTGCGGCGCAGCAGGGATATAAAACTTGCGCGTTTTTGTTTGACGAAGCCAAGGCTACTTACCTGAAGCGGGCGCAAAATGTGGACCTGGACCTGGCTAGCCACATACAAGACGGGGCCATTGAAATTCATCAGGTTGATCCTAACTGAGCAGTCGCCAGGAGAATTCGCCTACCGGGTTCGCAGAAAAGTGGAAGATGACGGTGTCCGGGTGGTGGTGATCGACAGTTCTTAATGGCTATTTGACGGCGATGACCAGCGAGCGATTTCTGCTCGGCGCAACTTCATGAACTGTTGGCGTACCTGAGTGCGCATAGTGTGTTGACCATCATGACCACCGCGCAGCACGGAATGCTGAACACCCCGGACACCACGTCATTTGAACTAACTTACCTTGCGGACCTGGTGATTTATTTGCGGTATTTTGAAGCGGGCGGAAGCGTACGCAAAGCGATTTCGGTGATTAAGAATCGCTTGTCAGCACACGAAACAAGCATCCGGGAATTTGAGATTACAGACAAAGGGCTTCAAATCGGCACGCCCTTACGACAATTCGAGGGCATCTTGTCGGGCATTCCCAGATTCCTGGGAGAAGCGGAAGACTTGTTGAACTTGGCGCCAGAGGCCGGCTCCAAAGGCGCGACCGCGGATGAGACCGATGCAAACGGGAAATATACTCATTTGCGCGCCCACCGGAAGAGACGGTCCGCTGTTGCAGCGGTACCTGCTCAAAGATCAGATTCACAGCGTTTGCTATGAGTCGATTGAGCGGCTGGCTGAAGCGCTGGATGACAGCGTGCAAGCGGTAATCATCGCGGAAGAAGCGCTGGTACCCCGCGGCGTGGAACGATTGTTCGCCTTTGAATAATTTTAGCGGGCGTGGTCCGACGTAACTGTAATTTTGCTGACGAATGGGAGCGAAGAAAGCTCGCAAGTGGGCTCGGGCTTGGTGCATCTGTTCGGGGTGCACGGGAACGTAAATATGCTGGAGCGTCCCGTTCGGGTGCCCACGCTGATCAGCGCGGTGCGTTCCGCGATGCGTGCGAGAGGACGTCAATATGAGGTGCGCGACTTACTTAAACAGCGAGAGCAAAATGAGCGCGTGTTGCAGGAAGCGCGCGAGGAATTGGAGCGCCGGGTATTGCAGCGCACCCTGGAACTTACGAAAGCGAATTCGGATTTGCGACGCGAAGTAAGCGAGCGGTTAAACGCGGAAAACGCGCTTCGGCAATTGAGCCAGAGTGTCGTGCGGATGCAGGACGAAGAGCGACGCAGAATCGCGCGAGAGTTGCATGACAGCGCGGGGCAATACTTGAGCGCGGTGACGCTCACTCTGGGCCAACTGGCGCGGCGTTTGTCGGAGTCCAACAGCAGGAATAAGGAGCTGGTGCAGGAATCGCTGGATTTGGTAGGCGATTGCATCAGAGAAGTGCGCACCATGTCGTACTTGTTGCACCCTCCGGTGCTGGATGATTTCGGTTTGGTTTCGGCATTGCGGTGGTACGTGGAAGGATTTTCGCAACGTAGCGGAATTAACGTGCGGCTGGATTTGGCTGAGGAGTTTCCGCGTTTCAATCGCGAACTGGAGACGGCCTTATTTCGCATTGTGCAGGAGGGTCTGACCAATGTGCACCGGCATTCCGGCGGACAAAAAGCTTGCGTGGAGTTGAAAATTAGTGACCGGCAGATTAATACGACGATCACCGATGACGGGCACGGGATGTCGCAGGAAGTATTGAGCGAAGTGGGTAAGGGGCAAGGCGGTGTGGGCTTGATGGGAATGTACGAACGGGTGAAGAAGCTGGGCGGCACGATTCAAATTGTATCGACCAAGCTGGGAACGACCATTAAGGCGCAACTGCCGTTCATGGAAATGCGGGAGTCGAGTGCGGCGGCGGCTTTGTCGTAGTAGGGGGTGAGATAGATTTGTTTGGTTCCGTTCCGCGTGAAAATCGGCGTCAATCTTCTGTCGAAAGCGGCGTTGTGCGTTACGCAAACTAAACTTGCCGCGATTGAAAAATGCGCTGCCGCTCGCGCTAAAATTAGAGTATGCAACGTAAGGTCTTCTGGATCACCTTTTCGGTTGTAGGAACGCTGGCGGATGTGGTGTTGCCGCTGTGGTGGGCGCTGGCTGCCACGATTCCGATTGGCTGCCTTTGCTGGTGGATTGCGTACCGCAGCGACTGGTTTTAGTCCTCGGATTCCCTGCCGCACAGGCGTGCTTGATACCTTGTCCTCCAAAACAGAAGGCGTTTCGGCTAGGCGTTGGTGCCGCCGTCTACGGTGAGGTTGGCGCCGGTGATGTACGACGCTTCGGGGCTGGCGACGAAGGCTACCAACGCCGCGACCTCGTCAGGAGTTCCGAAGCGGTCGAGCGCTGTGGCGGCTTTCTGGGGTGTCGCCCAATCGCCGGCGGCGGGATTTAAGTCTGTGTCGATCGGGCCCGGCTGGACGTTGTTGACGGTGATGCCGCGGCTCCCTACTTCTCTGGAAGCCCCTGAGTGAACATCTTGACGGCTCCCTTGGTGGCTGAGTAGGGCACCAAGCCGGGGGTCATCATTCGCTCGCCGACGCAGGAGCCGATCATGATGATGCGACCGCCGCTCTTCATGTGCTTCAGAGCTGCTTGAGTTGCTACCAATACGCCGCGGACATTGATGTTAAACAGGTGGTCCAACTCGTCCAGCGTGGTGTCCTCGAACTTTTTTGGAATGGCGGTGCCGGCGTTGTTCACAAGCACGTCGATTCCGCCGAAGGTGTTGACGGTTTTATCGACCGCGGCCTTAACGGCCTCGGCGTTGGCGGCGTCGGCTTGAATGGCGATGGCCTTGCCGCCGGCGGCTTGGATGGCTTTGACGACCGAGGAGGCCGCGTCTGCATCTTTTGCGTAGGTGACAGCCACAGCGGCTCCGTCGGCGGCCAAGCGTTTGGCAATCGCGGCACCAATACCACGTGAGCCGCCGGTGACAAGCGCTATTTTCTCGGTTAATTTGGACATGGGCCCCTCCGTTCGCTTTCAGCAGTGACATTGATAGCCACTGAAATCACTCCTCTAACTTTGTCTTGCTCGGATCTCTGCTTTGCGATTCAGGGAACACGATACAAGTTAGCCGCTTTGATGTACGAGGGTCAGAAACCGATACAAGGTTTGTTCACGCACACGGCGACGGCGACAACGACAACCGTAGAAACACAATTCCCCTGAAACCTATTCTTCTAGAATGCGTCTCTGGTTTTCAGACAAGACGGCCATGCACCAACCCCTTTCACCGTCGTCAGTTCAAACGAGATTGTTTGCGCGAGAACCGTTCCAGTGCACAATCAATTCGGGCGGGAGCAATGGGTTCGGTGCTCCACTCATTCCTATTGAAATTTGCAAAACGGGGACGGTTCGCTCATCATTACTGGTTTGTTTGGGGTAGCGAAGCGCTTCTGCGGCGTCGATTCGATCAATGACGTCAATTTATGATGCGCTTGCGCGCGATTGCCTCAGGGCAAACGACAATTTAAAAGGAGAGGCATGAAGAAGCCTGGGAAAATCGCTCCGGCCAAGGGGAAACTCGGCGTGTTGCTGCCGGGAATGGGCGCGGTGAGCACTACATTTATGGCCGGAGTGGAGCTGGTACGCAAAGGTGAATCGAACCCGGTGGGGTCGCTCACGCAGCTGGGGACTATTCGGCTGGGCAAGCGCACGGAAGGACGTACACCGTCGATCAAATCGTTTGTGCCGCTCAGTGAGTTGAATGATCTGGTGTTTGCGGGATGGGATATTTTTAACGACAACGCTTATGAATCGGCGGCGAACGCAGGGGTATTGAATCTGCAGGACCTGGCCAAGGTGAAGTCTTTTCTTTCGACGATTAAGCCGATGAAGGCGGCGTTCGATCACAACTTTGTGAGACTGATCGACGGGCCGAACATCAAAAAAGGAAAGAACAAATACGAACTAGCAGTGCAGCTCAAAGACGATATTGAGACATTCCGCAAAACTTCGGGGGTTTCACGCCTGGTGACGTGCTGGTGCGGGTCCACGGAGTCGTTTTTGAAGGCGGAAGAGGTTCATTCCACGCCGGAAAAATTTGAGGCGGGGATGAAAGCGAATCACCCGTCGATCGCGCCGTCGATGCTGTATGCGTGGGCATCGGTGACCAGCGGCGTGCCTTATGCGAATGGCTCGCCTAATTTGAGCGTGGACATTCCGGCGATTCAGAAGCTGGCGCAGAAAAACAATGTGGCCATCGCGGGGAAAGATTTCAAGCCGGGCAAACGCTGATTAAAACGGTGCTGGCGCCCGCTTTTAAAGCGCGGATGCTGGGGCTGGACGGGTGGTTTTCTACCAACATTCTGGGAAATCGCGACGGCGAGGTGCTGGAGGATCCGGGTCGTTCAAGACCAAGGAAGAATCGAAGCTGGGCGCGCTCGAATATATTTTGCAGCCGGAACTTTACCCGCAGCTTTACGGAAAGATGCATCACAAGGTGCGGATCAACTACTATCCGCCGCGAGGCGACAACAAAGAGGGTTGGGACAATATAGATATTTTCGGGTGGCTGGGCTATCCGATGCAGATCAAGGTGGATTTTTTGTGCCGTGATTCGATTCTGGCAGCTCCGATTGTGCTGGATTTGGTATTGTTTCTGGACTTGGCGCAGCGCGCGGGGATGCGCGGGATTCAGGAGTGGCTGAGTTTTTACTTCAAGTCGCCGATGACCGCGCCGGGACTGTATCCGGAGCACGACCTGTTCATTCAGTCGATGAAGCTGAAGAACACTTTGCGCTGGATGATAGGCGAAGATTTGATAACGCATTTGGGGCAGGAGTATTACGACTGAGGGCTGGTTTGTTTACATTCGAAACGAACAGTGATCATTAAATATTTCGATTTGATGATTTGGATTTTCTGTTTTGACGGTGGCGGCTACCGGGATTACCCTAACGCCGAGGCAGGAACGCTGCCAACGCAAATAGCCACGCCAATTTCCTTACAATTCCCTTTTCAAGGAGCATCATGCCCAACGAACTGCGCAATTTTCTGACTCATTCCTATGACGAACTCGAGGAAATGAATCTGAAGGCCAAAGAACAACGCAAGAACGCGCGTGGCGCCGCACAAAATCCAGGAAGAGCGCATGAAGTACCTGACCGACGAGAAGCGAATCAAGGCGGTTACGGTGCTGTTCAGCGACCTGGAAGGCCGGCTGCACATGCTGGACTACGACAAGAAATTTTTGATCAAGAGCTGGGACAACTTGACGTTTGACGGTTCGTCGATTCGCGGGTTTACGGCGCAGCGGGAAAGCGATTTGCGGCTGGGGATCGACTGGGGCGCTTTTTACTGGGCGCCGGCGGATATTTTTGGCGCCGGCAAGGTGCTGGTATTCGGTGAAGTGATCGACAAGGACGGCTCGCCGTATCAGCGCGGACATTCGCGGCGTGCTGAAGAGTTACGCCGAAGAGATTTAACGAAGACGAAGGATACACCCTCAATGCCGCCAACGAAATTGAGGGATTTTTATTCAAGGGCGTCGATGCGGAGCAGCGTTATCACGAGACCGGCAAGTTCGAGTACGTGAATACCGGCGGCTATTACCATTCCCTGCCGGGCGATCCGCTGCGGACTTTTATCGACACCACGGCGGAAGTGCAGCGCGCAATGGGATTCCAGAATGAGAAGGATCATCCCGGAAGTTGCGCCGTCGCAGTTTGAAATCAACTATGGATACGGCGAAGTGGTGGCGGCGGCCGACCAGATTCAGCTCTACAAGCTGATCTGCCGGCAGGTGGCGACAAGCATGGGCATGACGGCCACTTTCTGCCGAAGCCGGTGGTGGGCGTGAATGGCAGCGGCATGCACACCAACGTTTCCATCAGCAAGGACGGGAAGAACCTGTTCTGGGATCCGAAGGGCGAGGAGAAACTGAGCAAGCTTGGCATGGGCAGTTCGTGGATCGCATTCTGACCCACGGCAACGATATTTGTCTGCTGCTGAATGCCAGCGTGAACGCGTACCGGCGGCTGGATCCGCACTTTGAAGCGCCAAACCAGATCAAGGCTTCGGCCGTGGATCGCGGCTCGATGGTTCGAATTCCGATCGGCAATGAGAAGAGCTTCGCGCGTGGAAGTCCGTTCGGTCGGCCCGGACGCCAATCCTTACCTGGTGATGTACTCGATCTTCAAGACCGGGCTGGAGGGCGAGACCGCGAAGATCAAGAACCTGCGGCAAGCGGAGCGCTATCTGCCGGACAACATTTAACCGCGCTCGAAAATTCCGCGAAGTCGGAATGGACGACGAAGCTGCTTGGGCGAGGATGTGAAAGGGCGCTACGTGGATTTAAAGCAGGCGGCCGCGGACCGTTGTCCGCGGCAGCTGGGAACGTTCGTGAAGGTGCCTGAAGTGCAGTATCACCACGAAGTTTATAACCAGTTTCTGTGGAATAAGTTTTAGAAGCGATTAGTTGAATAATTTATTAAATGTTTTCATGAGGGGCAGCTATTTTCATGCTGTCCCTTAACTTTTTTTAAAGGTTAATGTTTGAGCGCGAATGGCATAGGTTGTGATATGTTTTTTAGTCCTACACAGGCGCAAAATCACGCATGGTTGCGGAATACATGAAGCGGCAATCCTCGGAGGATTTGGGTCATGAAGAGTTCGTACAACGGGCAAGCGGTTCCTGCGGACGGTCAAACTATTGGATATGCCGGGGCGAGTTGCAGGTTCCGGACGCGCCGGTGATTCCCTTTATTGAGGGCGACGGCACCGGGCGAGATATCTGGAAGGCTTCGCGTCGCGTTTTTGATGCGGCGGTGGAGCACGCTTATGGTGGGAAACGGAGTGTGGCGTGGTTCGAAGTGTTCGCAGGAGAGAAGGCGTTCAACACTTTTAAAGAGTGGCTGCCGGACGACACGGTGGACGCCATTCGTGATTTTCGCGTGGCCATCAAGGGGCCACTGACGACGCCGGTGGGCGGAGGGATTCGTTCTTTGAACGTGGCGCTGCGGCAGATTCTGGATTTGTATTCTTGCGAGCGGCCAGTGCGTTATTACGCGGGAGTTCCCTCCCCGGTACGGCAGCCGGAAAAAATGGACATTGTCATATTTCGAGAGAACACGGAAGACGTATATATCGGGATTGAGTGGAAGTCCGGCAGCGCGGACGCGAAGAAGCTGTTGGAATTTCTGAATCACGACATGTTGAAGGATGGAAAGAAGCAGATTCGCTGGGATTCTGGCGTGGGAATAAAACCGATCTCGTCTTTTGGCACGAAGCGACTGGTGCGGCGCGCGATCAAATTTGCGCTGGCGAACAAGCGGCCCAGCGTGACTTTGGTGCACAAGGGCAATATTCAAAAATTTACCGAAGGCGCGTTTCGAGATTGGGGATATGACTTGGCACGCGAAGAATTTCGGGCGCAGACAATCACTGAACGCGAAAGCTGGATTATCGACAACCTCGATAAGAATCCTGAACTGAGCGTCGAGGGGAATGCCGCGCTGGTGGAACCTGGACTGGAGCAAGCCACCGACGATTTCAAGAAAACTATTTATGCTGAAGTGAAACACACCATCGACACGATTTACGGTACGCACGGAAAAGGCCAGTGGAAGAAAACATTATTGGTTAATGATCGCATAGCGGATTCGGTGTTTCAGCAAGTGCTGCTGCGGGCGGATGAGTACAGCGTGCTGGCAACGTCGAATCTGAATGGCGATTACCTTTCGGATGCGTGCGCGGCGCAGGTAGGCGGGCTGGGAATGGCGCCGGGTTCAAATATTGGAGACGGATTCGGGGTGTTCGAAGCGACGCACGGGACGGCGCCGAAATATGCGGATAAAGATGTGATTAATCCGAGCTCGGTGATGCTGTCGGGCGCGATGATGTTTGATTTTTTGGGGTGGGGTGAGGCCGCGAAGCTAATTGAAGGGGGCATTGCCAGGACGATCCAGCAGAAACGCGTGACCTATGATCTGGAACGGTTGATGCCGGGAGCGACGAAGGTAGGCACGGCGGCGTTTGCTTCTGCGATTATCGAGAACATGGGAGCGGCGGCAGCGGTTTCGTCGCGCACCTGATATTGCACGCAAGCTTGCGCGTGACATTGCACATAACATCGCATGTAAATTCGCACATGACGTTGCACGTAAATTCAGGAGACTCAAGGAATGGGTAAAAAAGTTACCGTGGTGGGCAGCGGATTTGTGGGCTCGACGACAGCGCAGAGGATTGTGGATGCTGATCTGGCGGACGTAGTGATCACAGATATTCTGGATGGCGTGCCCACGGGAAAAGCATTGGACATGATGGAGTCGGGCCGATCACGCGAACGGATTCGCATGCGACAGGGATTTCCACCAATACCGGCGATTACAGCGGGACGGCGAACAGTGACATTGTGGTGATTACCGCGGGCTTCCCACGCAAACCGGGAATGAGCCGCGATGACTTGTTGAAAGCCAACTACGACGTGGTGAAGGCGGTCGTGGAACAGATCGTGAAGCATTCGCCGAATTGCATCATTATCGTGGTCACCAATCCGCTGGACGCCATGGCACAGGCGGCGTTTAAGGTGAGCGGATTCCGAAACATCGCGTGATGGGCATGGCCGGTGTGCTGGATTCGGCGCGCATGAGTACGTTTGTGGCCATGGAATGCAAAGTGAGCGTGGAGAATGTGCATTCGTTTGTGCTCGGTGGACATGGCGATGACATGGTGCCTCTGCCGCGGTACTCCACCGTAGCCGGGATTCCGTTGCCGGATTTGTTGCCCAAAGAACGGATTGACGCGATTGTGGAACGTACGCGCAAGGGTGGCGCGGAGATTGTTAATTTGCTGAAGACTGGGTCGGCGTATTACGCGCCTTCCGCGGCTGCGGTGGAAATGGTGGAAGCGATTTTGAAGGACAAGAAAAAAATACTGCCTTGCGCGGTTTATCTTGAGGGCGAGTATGGGATTAAGGGGTTGTTTGTGGGCGTGCCGGTGAAGTTGGGCGCGAAGGGCGTCGAGGAAATTATTCAGATCAAGCTGAGCGCGGAAGAAAATGCGATGCTGCAGAAGTCGTCGGCTTCGGTGAAGGAGTTAGTAACGGTGCTGGGGCTGTAGCCCCTTAGAGCTACAAGCCTCTCCCTCAGACGTCGGACACATTGCTCCGTTTCAAAATCGCGGACACTTCCCTGCCGCGTCTAAATTTCGCTTTATCACCAGCCCCAGAGTTTTTGGGCTCCGATTACTAAGCCCAGAGTGAAGACGGCGATGGCGACTTCGCCGATAGCTCCTACTGCGAAGGGGCGGAGGCCTTGTTTTCGCATTTCGCGGAAGTTGGTGCGGAGGCCGACGCCTGCGAAGGTAAGCAGGAAAGCCCAGCGGGAAAGATTAGCGAGGGCGCTGACTTGGTCTTTGTAGAAGAAACCGTAGGTGGCAAGGACGGAGATCAGCAGGAAGCCTGAGACGAACTTGGGAAATTTCTGCCAGAGGAACGCGGCCTTGTTTTTTACGGTTTTGGCCTGGCCTTGGCTCGCCCAGTAGATGGCGTAGGCCAGAACGACGAAGCCGATCATGGCGTTGCGCGTGGTTTTAGCGAGGACGGCAAGTTTTCCGGCGGCGTCAGAGTAGAGGGCGCCGGCGGCGGAAGCTTCGGCAGTGTTGTCGACCGCGAGACCGGCCCAAAGGCCGTAGGCGTGATCGCTCAAATGGAGTGCGTGGCCGATCAGCGGAAAAGTGAACAGCGCTAGAGCGCCAAGCGCGAGGATCGCGGCGATGGCGAAGGAAGAATCTTCTTCATCGGCATCGATGGCGCCCTGGGTGGCGATGATGGCGCTCACGCCGCAAACGGCGGAGCCGACTGCGAGCAGCGTGGTCAGTTTCGGTTTGAGGTGGAATATGCGGCCGAGCAAGGTCATGAAGGCGATGGCGCCGGTGATTTCGATGGCCACGAGCGCAAGGCTGACGCCGCCGAGCTTCAAGACATCGCCTAGCAGGAAACGCGCGCCGAGCAGCACGATGCCGACTTTGAGCCAGAATTCATAGGTGGCCACGCCTGCGCGAAAAATGGCGGGGACGCCGACGGTATTGGAGATCGCCAGGCCCAGCAGAATGGCCCACAAAACGTATTCGATGTTGGGGAAAATCCAGTGATGGGCTTTAGCGTATTTGCCGACGTTTTGTTCCAGCAGTTTGCCTGCATAGCCGATGGCGGCGAGCAAAAGAATTCCTGGAATCACGCGAAGGAATTGCAGGCCGGGCTGAGCTTGCTTTACCTGAACCTGTTTTATCTGCGGAATTGCGAAAGTCTCTGACATCAATGCTCTCCTTCTAAAGCGAATATTTTTTCTGGCTATTGTTGCACGTTCGGCAGGGTCACCAGGGGATGTGTTTCACGACGCCGAAGCGGATTAACAATGCGGCGACGAAAGCTGCCAGGACCGCCCAGGTGTCCCATGAAAATTTTATTGCTGAGGGTTTCTCTGCTTTTTTATCGGTTGTAGCGTCCGTCGTGGTCATTTATTTTTTCTCCAAGAGTTTAGGCGATGGACTCGTCTTGCCGAGACGTTTCTAATGCGCGCGGAATCCAGAAAGATTTGCTGATTTCCGTGATTTGGTGCGATGCGACGCGGCCGACAATAAACAGTGCGGGCGCGGGAAGTTTTTCTTCCGCCACGAGGCTGCCGACCGTGGACCAGCGCACTTGCTGCTCCGCGTGTGTGGCGCGCGAGACGATGGCGCAGGGTAAATCGGCAGGCAGGCCGCTGTGTTGCAAGCGCTCAGCGACTTCGGCGTAATCCGTGCCGGGCATGTAAAGCACCAGGGTGGTATCGGCTGTGAGCGCGCTCCATTTGAGCTCGCCGTGCTCGGGGCTTCGCGAGAAGGTGCTGAAGAGCACTTGCGACGCTACGCGGCGGTCGGTGAGCGATATTCCGGCGGCTGCGGCGGCTCCCAGTGCGGCGCTGATGCCGGGAACAACCTGGTGCGGATATTCGCGCGGCGCAGCGCTTCCAATTCTTCGCCGGCACGGCCAAACATGGATGGATCGCCGCCCTTGAGACGCACAACTGTAGTGCTGCTTTCCGCGTAGGAGACTAGCAGCGAGTTGATTTCGTCCTGGGTGAGCAGCTTGCGGCCCGCGCGTTTGCCGACGTCGATGATTTCGGCGCGCGGCGAAATCATGGCTAAAATTTCTGCGCTGACGAGCGAGTCGTGCAGAACGATGTCGGCAGAGGCCAGGAGGCGAGTGGCTTTTACGGTGAGCAATTCCGAGTCGCCGGGGCCGGCACCCACCAGATACACCGTGCCGGGCGCACGATGCCCAAATTTCGTTGCGGCGGATTCGCGGGCTTGCGAACGAACAAAACGGGAAAACATCTCCGAGCTCGCGAGGCGATGGAGAATAGCTTTGTTCTCTTCGAAGTTTTCTTTCGGATCAGAGCCGGCGCGAAGTTTCTCGCGAGCATCGCCGAGAGAATCGAGCCACGCGGCATATTCGGCGGGATATTGCTTTTCCAATTCTTTTCGCAAACGCTGTGCGAGTGCGGGGCTTTTCCCGTTTGTAGAGATGGTAATTTGCAAATCGCCGCGCTGTACGATGGAGCCGTAGTAGAAATGGCAGTTGGCGATGTCGTCGACGGCGTTACAGAGAATGCCGCGGTCTTCGGCGGCGTGAAACACTGCTGCGTTCACAGCTGGAATAGAAGTCGCGGCAATGACTAAAGAAGC
>CAVPKZ010000096.1:0-15585 GCA_963705755.1 uncultured Acidobacteriota bacterium
GATGCAGTCCTGTTAAAAAGTAAAAGGATTGGTCATGCATTCAATCTTTTTCATTTTCCTGAACTTATCAAAAAAATTAAAGAAAACGATATTTGCCTTGAAATTTGTCCGATTAGCAATCAAGTATTGGGATATGTGAGTGATCTGAGAATGCACCCTGCAGCTGGGTATCTTAAGCAGGGGCTGCCTTGTATTTTGAGTTCTGACGACCCTATGCTCTTTAGAACAGTAGGGCTTGCTTACGACTTCTGGGAAGCCGGCTTTTCGGCCACGCACACGGCGCTAAAGTTTGTCATCCCGGTTAAGAAACGCTAGCCCCTTCCCCTAGCAACAAAATACGTGATCTGACAAAGAGTGGAAATGATGCGGAGTTTTTGTGTTCCGCGATTGGATTTTCGTGTCTATGATGGCGCGAGGGGGATGAGTTTAAAAATATGAGCGAATTGCTGGAGGTTCGCGGGCTTACTGTGGATTTGCCCACCGCGCGCGGGTGGGTGCGTCCCGTGAACGAAGTGTCGTTACGCATCGGCGCGGGCGAATCACTGGGTCTTGTGGGCGAATGAAGGGGCGCGGCAGAGGACAGTGGCATCAGTCGGATGGCGGCGCGGCGGCAGGGAGGACGCGAGTGAGTGGTGAGGCCATCCTGTCAGCCCCGCGAATTCGGCGCCAGAAAACCTGGCGGAGTTAGACGAGGCGCGCTGGCAACGATTGCGTGGGCTCGACGTCGCGATGATTTTTTTCAGGAGCCAATGACCTCGCTGAATCCGGTGATGCGAGTTGGAGATCAGATTGCCGAAGCCATTGCGGCGCATTTTCCGGACACAAATAAAGAGAGGATTAATTATTGGGTGCTCGAAGCCCTACGGCTCGCGGCTGTGCCAGAGCCGTCGAGTCCGCACCGGACAATTTCCGCACCAACTATCGGGCGGTTTGCGGCAAAGAGTGATGATTGCGATGGCCATCGCCGCGGGGGTTGAGGGATTCCGAAGATGAAGCGGCCCCCGCTCGAACTTCGCAAGCCCGGATACCGCTGGGACCAAGCCGCGATTGTTGATTGCGGATGAGCCCACCACTGCGCTGGATGTAACGGTACAAAAGCAAATTCTCGAATTGCTGGACGGGTTACGGCGCAGGCTTGGCCTGGGCTTGTTATTTATCACTCACGACTTGGGAGTGGTGGCGCGAGTGGCCGACCGCGTGGCGGTAATGTACGCCGGCCACATCGTGGAACAGGGCCGAGTTGGCGACGTGCTTCGCACGCCGCGGCACCCGTACACGCAAGGATTGATCGCGGCATCGCCAACGCTGGAACGTGGCAGGCTTTCGCCAATTCCGGGAATTGTGCCGCAGCTCACCGAGCTTCCCCCGGGATGTTCATTCGAACCGCGTTGCCCCTGCGACTGCCCGAGTGCCGCCTAGCGATGCCGGAGTTGCGCGACGCCGGACATAATCAGGCAGCGCGCTGCATCCTGGTCGGAAACGCAAATGAAGTTGCGCTGAAGCCATAGCATTAAATCGGTGAATGGGAGAGTTTTATTTCCAGCTTTCTTAGCATGCGAGAACTGTCGAAGAAATATAACCGCAGCGGAGGCCCGTTCAAACGCGCTTCCTTGCAACAACAGTTTATTGCGGTGGATCATGTCAGCTTCGAGGTGACTCAAGGCGAAACGTTTGCAGTCGTAGGCGAAAGCGGCTGCGGCAAGACCACCCTGGCGCGCATGCTTTTGCGGTTGATAGAGCCCGACAGCGGAGAAATCGTTTTTGCCGGACGCGATCTGCTTGCACTCTCGGCAGGGGAATTGCGCACACAACGGCGCGAGATGCAGATGATTTTTCAAGATCCCTTTGCTTCGCTTGATCCGCGCATGCGTGTGGGAGAAATAGTCGGCGAACCGCTAGCCATCCATGAGCCAAAGCTTTCTAAACCCGAGCGGGCTTCGCGGACATTAGCAATTCTGGAGCGAGTAGGACTACGCGCGGACGCGCTGCGACGCTACCCGCACGAGTTTTCAGGCGGCCAGCGGCAAAGAATCGGAATTGCGCGCGCGCTGATTTTGCGGCCCAAGTTGATCGTGGCCGACGAGCCGGTTTCCGCGCTGGATGTTTCCGTAGGCGCGCAAGTGTTGCTGCTCTTACGAGAATTGCAGTCGGAATTTAACCTTACTTATGTTTTTATTTCCCACAGCCTGCCCGTCGTGGCGCAGCTCGCAACGCGCATTGCGGTGATGCGCGGCGGGAAATTCGTCGAGGTAGGCGAAGCCGAACAGGTTTTGCATCAGCCCGCGCAGGAGTACACCCGCGAACTGCTGTCCGCCGTCCCGGCTCTTCCAGTAGCATAAATTTTCCATCTGCTGCATCTGCTGTAATTTACTTGCGCTTTTCGGCGTAACGTCTATATTGGCCAGGTTTAGGCAACTTTCATTGCGCGCCTCCACGCTTGGCGTAGTTCGTTCAAGTCTTCTTGGCGCCGCAGCGCACGAGGAGATTCATGTCCACCAACCCAGTAGCGGTCCCCGAAAGCCAGCCCACAGGGCAGCCTGAAACCGGCGCGCTAGGGCGCATGACTGGCGTAGTCGTTGGTCCCACAAGGACATTTGGGGAAATCGCGCGGCGCCCCACGTGGGTGGTGCCGTTCCTCACCCTTTGCGTGTTAAGCATTGTTGTCTCGGGACTGCTCGCCCAGAAAACGGACTGGCGCAGTTTTTTTGAGCGACAGATGAGCAAAAATGCGCGGCTCGATCAAATGCCGCAAGACCAAAAAGACCGCATGCTGGACAACCAGGTGAAGTACGCGCCCAAATTCGCGTTTGCGTTTGGCGTGATCTTCACACCGATTTTTGTGTTGTTTATCACCCTGGTATATTGGGGAGCATTCAATCTTTTCAACGGGGCAGCGCTAACCTTCAAGACCGCTTTTGGCATTGTTTCTCACGCGTTTGTGGCGCTGATCATCAGCAGCCTGTTGGCAATTATCATTCTCCTGATTAAGCCTCACGGCGATGTGGACCCGGAGCATTTTCTGGCCAGCAACCTTGGCGCGTTTTTGCCGGACGACGCGCCGAAGCGGCTCGTAGCCTTGGGCCAGTCGCTGGAGCTGTTCTGGATATGGACTTTGGCGCTGGTAGCGCTGGGCTTTTCCGCTGCAAATAGAAAGAAAATTAAACCGGGTGGCGCGCTCCTTACCGTATACGGCCTGTGGGCGGTGTGGGTTTTAGGCAAAGTGGCCTGGGCAATGTTTTAACAGCGCCTGCTGCTAAACTGCGTAGGTGAATTTTTCGTTTGAAATAAAAAAGACCGATGCGACCGGCGCGCGCCGCGGCCGCCTCACCACTCCGCATGGGCAGATTGAAACCCCCGCATTCATGCCGGTGGGAACCGCCGCAACAATTAAAGCTTTGACCCATGAAGCGCTTGAAGAACTGGGCGCGACCCTTATCCTTGCCAACACCTATCATCTATATCTGCGGCCCGGACACGAATTAATCCGAAAGCTGGGCGGCCTGCATCAGTTTATGTCCTGGCCAAGAGCGATTCTGACGGACTCCGGCGGATACCAGGTATTCAGTCTTTCCGCGCTGCGAAAAATCACCGATGAAGGGGTCACGTTTCGTTCCCACCTGGATGGTTCCGAACATCTTCTAACTCCAGAAAAGGCTGTCGAGGTTCAGCTGGCATTAGGGTCCGACATCGCCATGGTGCTGGACGAATGTATCGAAACACCCGCGCCGCGAGAAAAGGCGGAAGCAGCATTAGTTCGAACAACGCGGTGGGCGAAACGAGCGCGCCAGCATTTCTTGGCAAATGAACATTTGTACCCAGGCGTAAAGCAGTGGCAATTCGGAATCGTCCAGGGCGCGACGTTCGCGGATTTAAGGCGCGAGAGCGCCGGGCAGTTGCTGGAACTGGATTTTCCCGGATACGCAGTGGGCGGCCTCGCGGTAGGCGAGCCTCACGCGATGACATGCGAAATGACCGGCGAAGTGACGGCATTGCTGCCCGCCGATCGGCCGCGATATTTAATGGGCGTGGGCAAACCCGATCAACTCGCCGATTACGTCGCGCTAGGCATCGATATGATGGATTGCGTGCTACCCACGCGGGCGGCGCGGCACGCCTGTTTGTATACCAGCGAAGGCCGCGTGCTGATCAAAAATGCGCGCTACGCGGCGGACACTCGTCCGATCGATTCGCAGTGCAACTGCAGCGTTTGTAAGCGCTACACACGCGCCTATCTACGCCACCTTTTTGCCGCGGGAGAAATCACCGCGTCGATCCTGGCCACCCACCACAATATCCACTTTTACCTTGACATCATGCGGCAAATTCGAGAGGCTATCGAGTTCGGGAAGCTCGCAAAATTCTCAGCAGAGATGCAGGCTTGCTATGTAGCCGGTCCGGCCTGAGTGGTGAACCGAGGCGCTTCGTTCGAGCGCTTAATTCCGGCGCCGAAGATGACCGCGGGCAGTCGCATCGCGGCCGCTAATATCCAAGATAATGGCGGGGATGGACGCGGGGAACTTGCCCCGGGCAGTTTTTCTGTGTTTTTTTAAGGTATGCTGGGTGCCGCTTTCTGGGCTAAACCAAGGATTGCCGGCAAGAGTAAAAGAAGGGATCGGTTGCACAGATCATCATGATTTTGGCCACGTTTTTCCAGACGGCCCCGTCTTCGGGCTTCTCCAGTTTCCTGATCCCCCTGGGATTGATGTTCGCGATCATGTATTTCATGGTCATCATGCCGCAGCAGCGGCAGCGCAAGAAAGTGCAGGAAATGCTTTCAGCCATCAAAGCGGGTGACCGGGTTATTACCAGTGGCGGCATCTATGGCACTATTAACGGCCTTGACGGTGACTCCGTAATTCTGAAAATCGCCACGGACCCGCAAGTTAAAGTTCGCGTCGCCAGGTCTGCCATTGCGCAGGTGGAGACGCCGGAAGATGCAAAATAACGGATGCCCACTAATTTTCGCCGCCACCCGGCCAAGCTCCTGATCTTTTAACCATGAATCCCAATCTGAAGTGGAAAGCGCTGTTCATCGTTGCTGTCATCCTCGTTTGTATTTACGTGCTCATTGGCACGCCGAAATTTCCTACCTCGGTGCAAGACATAAAAGATAATTTCAGCCACCAAATCAAGCTCGGCCTGGACCTCCAGGGCGGCACGCACTTGATTCTGCAAGTGCAGGTGCAGGAAGCGATTGGCCAGGAAACCGATCAGACCGTTGACCGGCTCATCGGACAACTGCGCGCCAAGGATATTCACTACGACGAAATTCGCCGGGTGGACGACACGCACATTCTGGTGCGCAATATCGATCCCGCACAACTTTCGACATTTCGCGACATCGTCACCGCGCAATATAGCAACGTGTGGGACATGTCTGCTGCTCCCGGCGATCCTTCGGGGTATCTGCTGACCTTACGCGCTGCCGCAATTGCGCAGATTCAAGATCAAACCATGCAGCAGTCGCTTGAGACTATCGAGCGGCGTATCAACGCGCTGGGCTTGACCGAGCCGACCATCCAGCTGCACGGCCGCAAAGACAACGAGATTCTCGTGCAACTGCCGGGTGAAGGAGATCCCACACGAGCCAAAGCCGTGATTCAGGCTGGCGGTCAACTGGAATTGAAGCTGGTTGAGGATCCGTCGTCCTACACCTCCGAATCCGACGCGCGGGCAAAGCATGGAGGCGTGCTGCCCCCCAACACGGAACTCGTTCCCGGCAACTCTGAGCGGCGCACCGCCTCCGGCACGCCCGAAACCGGAGAAAGCTGGTATCTCCTAAGCAGGGCTCCGGTGGTGACCGGACGCGATCTACGCAGCGCGACGGAAAATCGCAACACCAATAACCCGGGACAATTTGAAGTGAACTTTACGTTGTCTGGCGACGCCGCAAAACGATTTGGACCATTTACCGAGGCGAATAAAGGCCGCCAAATGGCCATCGTGCTGGAACATCGCGTTTACTCCGCGCCAGTGATCAATGGGCGCATCGATGATTCCGGAATGATTGAAGGAAATTTCAGCCAGGAATCCGCGCACGACCTCGCGTTGGTGCTGCGCGCCGGGGCTTTGCCCGCATCGATTAAATATCTCGAAGAGCGCACCGTGGGCCCATCCTTGGGCGCCGACTCTATAAGACACGGGGTGCAAGCTTGGGTCCTTAGCCTCTTGGTAGTCATGATTTTCATGCTGTTCTATTACCGCTTGTCAGGAGCGAATGCGGTTCTGGCTCTCATCTTGAACCTGATCATTTTGCTCGCCGTGCTGGCGCTGGCGGGTGCAGTTCTAACCTTGCCGGGCATCGCAGGCGTAATTTTGACCATAGGTATGGGCGTGGATTCGAACGTTCTGGTCTTCGAACGCATCCGCGAAGAGTTACGGAACGGCAAAGCCGCCGCTTCGGCTGTGGAGTCCGGCTTTGCGAAAGCCTTCTTGACCATCATCGACACGCACGTCACGACGGTGGTTTCCGCTTTCTTCCTGTTCCTATTTGGCACAGGCCCGATTCGAGGCTTTGCCATTACCTTGACGATCGGTTTGATCGCCAACGTCTTTACCGCGATCTACGTGTCGAAAACGATCTTTCATTACCACTTGTCAAAGATGGACCGGCAAGCGCAACTCAGTATTTAAGCAGGCTTTAGGCTGTATTAGGACCTGTTAATACACGGTTCGCTGGATACAAAACACGACGGTTATGGTGAAAACTCCGATCAGCGTTTTGTGGTCCTACCGCACCGGGAACAAACGGGAACCCTTTGGAGTCTAAAGAAGGGAAGCCAAAACGGGCATGATCGAGCTCTTCAAACAGCCCAACATCGATTGGATGGGCAAAGCGAAGTACTTCTACGCGCTCAGCGGGTTGCTGCTGCTGACCGGTATTGTTTCGATTGTTTCTCAAGGCGGGATTCGCTACGGCCTGGATTTTAAAGGTGGCACAAACGTGGATGTGCGCTTTGCGCAGCCGCCGAACATCGACCGCCTGCGCTCCGGACTTGCCGCACACGGATTGGGCAACAGCGAGATCCAGAGTATCAGCGACATCGCCAATCCCAATGCCAACGAAGTGGTAATTAGCTTGGAACAAAAAGGCCAAAGCGATCAGGCTCTGGACATCAGCAAGACGCAAATCATCAACGCGTTAAATACCATCTATGGAAGTTCGAACGCGGGTAAACCGGATTTCAACGCCGCGACTCCCGCGTCCCTCACCGCATTCTTGACGCAACGCGATCCGCTGCTGCTCTCGACCAACGCGGGTGACCGTTATTCTCAATGGCAAGAAGATTCTCGATTACCGGGATCGCGATAAGAATGGCGTGATGACAAACTTTGACGATCTTTCAAACGTACCCGGCGTAACACCCGCGGTGGTTAGCGTGCTGAAAGACAATTTCGTTTTGGGCGCGTTTGCCATCCGCAACGTGGAGATTGTAGGGCCCAAGGTAGGCGCCGAGCTGAGGCGCCAGGCAATTTTGGTTACCCTCTATGCTTTAGCAGGCATGCTGGTATATATTGCTTTCCGCTTCGAATGGGTTTACGGGGCTGCGGCCGTCCTCGCGGTTTTTCACGACGTCTTAATCACGATTGGATTTTTGTCTTTGTTTCATTTTGAAATTTCGCTGACGGTTATCGCGGCCATGCTGACCTTGGTTGGATATTCGATGAACGACACCATCGTGATTTTCGATCGCATACGGGAGAACAACCGCTTGCTGCGCCGCGAATCCTTTGCGGATGTGGTGAACAAGTCCATCAACCAGACACTTTCGCGAACGATTTTGACCAGCGGGCTGACATTTCTCACCGTGTTGGTTTTGTTTCTGATGGGCGGGCAGGTATTGCGCGCTTTCTCCTTTGCGTTAGTGGTCGGGATTGTGGTAGGAACGTACTCCAGTTTTGGCATCGCCGCACCGATGGTGGTCGCGTGGAATCGCTGGCGAGGCCAAGGTCTTGCGACAAGTACCGGATCTGCAGCCGGTAGCAAAACCCGGACAAGTTCGGGCGCCTCAGGGCGTCTCGCGCCTGCCGGGAGGAGGTAGTAAACCATGTTTGACGAGATGGTGGTCTCAGTCCAAATCCAAAGAAAACGAATAAGCCCTGGACGGTCGTATTATCCATGATTTTCCAGGTGGCTTTTCTGGCGGTTTTAATCTTGATACCGCTAATTTATACCGAGGCGTTGCCGAAGACCATGATGGCAACCTTGCTGGTCGCACCGCCCCCGCCGCCACCGCCCCCGCCGCCGCCGATCGCGCAAGTCGTTCACGTTAAGCCGCAAGTCCACCTGATGGATGCCGGCAAGCTGGTCACTCCGAAGGTCATACCGAAGGACATCAAGATTATTAAGGAAGACGCTCCAGATATGTCCGGTATGCAGGGTGGAGTAGTTGGCGGTGTCGCTGGCGGCCAGATGGGCGGCGTCATCGGCGGCGTCATTGGCGGCGTAGGCGCAGCGCCTCCGCCACCGAAGCCGACTCAGTCGCGTATCCGGCAGGGCGGCCAGGTGCAGGCAGCCAAGTTGACGAACAAGGTGCAGCCGCTGTATCCGCCGCTGGCCCGCCAGACGCGCATTTCCGGGACGGTAAGGCTACACGCCATTATCGCCAAGAATGGCACGGTCCAGCAGCTTGAAGTGATTTCAGGTCACCCGCTTCTGGTGCAGGCGGCGCTGGATGCCGTGAGGCAGTGGCGTTATCAAGCAACCACTTTGAATGGTGAGCCCGTCGAAGTGGATACCACCATTGACGTAATTTTCTCTCTCAACCAGTAACAGCTTTGTACGGTTTTGGTGTTTACGGTGCGTGGCGCCGGTCATGGGGCAGGCGTTTCGAGCCGAGTAGAAAGGTTTTAGCAAACACTCTTAAGGAGCATACGAATGGTAGCCACTCTGTACGTACATGCGGCCATATTCCTGCAATCCGCCACCACTAGCACGTGGAGCTTGCAGAGCATGTGGTCCACGATGAGCACCCTACCCAGGGTTGTAGTCGGGATTTTGTTTGTTCTTTCCGTTTATTCTTTCGGTGTGATGATCGACCGCGCCTTGATGTACAGCGCGGCACGCAAGCAGTCGCGTGTGTTCGTTCAGCAGGTTGCCGGGGCGTTGAAGGAAGGCAAACTGGATGAAGCGATCGCCATCGCGGAACGCAACAAGAAGAGCCATATCGCCAAGGTTGTGGCCACTGGACTCTCCGAGTTTCAGTCCGCTTCGCAGCAAGTATCCGACGCTGACGTAATCGAAGCCGCCAAGCGCGGGCTGGAGCGCTCCATCGCTATCGTGCACGCGGAAATGAAGCGGGGCCTCTCCGCGCTCGCGACGATCGGATCCACCGCACCATTCGTGGGACTGTTCGGCACGGTGGTCGGAATTTTGAACGCGTTTAAAGGTATCGAGAGCAGCAAGGCGACTGGTCTGTCGGCCGTAGCCGGCGGTATCGCGGAAGCCTTGGTCACCACTGCATTTGGTTTGCTGGTTGCCGTGCCTGCAGTATGGGCCTACAACTACTTCACCAATAAGGTCGAGGCCTTCGACGTAGAGATGGACAACTCCTCCATGGAGTTGATCAACTACTTCATTCTGCGCCGCGGCGCCCGAAAGTAACCGGCCATGGCGTATAAACCCACAGTCGGGGCACAGATGTCGTCGCCAAATGTAATTCCCATGGCGGACATCATGTTGGTGTTGCTGATCATCTTCATGGTGGTTACGCCCATGTTAACCAAGGGCGTCTCCGTGGACATGGTCACCGCCAATACCCCCCGGGACATGCAGGATGCTGACAAAGATGACGCGGTCATCGTGGCGGTAACTCGCGACGGCAAAATTTACTTGGGAAATACGGCCATCAACAAAGAAGACATCACCGGCCAAGTAAAGGACCGCCTCGCCAACCGGCTCGACAAGACCGTTTACGTTCGAAGTGACGCCCGTGCCAAATACGGAGACGTGGTCGGAGTAGTAGACGAAATCCGATCCGCGGGCGTGGATCAACTTGGCTTGCTAACGGAGAGGAGCCACACGCGTGAAACCCGCCGCCGCCTCCAAACAACGGGAAGCCGTCGGTTTAATCGAGAGTATTGGCGCACCCTGAACCTTATTAGAGATGGATGTTTGAGGGTTCAGGTCGTCGGCAATAAACAGGAGATCTGCAATGGCCATGAGCGTTGGTGAAAGTAAGGGTGGTGCGATGGCGGAAATGAACGTCGTTCCGCTGATCGATATTTTGCTGGTGTTGTTGATCATTTTCATGGTGATTACGCCTTTGACGCCGAAAGGTCTGGATGCGCTCGTTCCGCAACCCAATCCCAACAAGAATGAAAATCAGGAATTGAATGACAAGACCGTGGTGGTGCAGGTTGCGCAGAACGGCAAATTGAAAATCAATAACGAGGATACTACCTGGGACGGGCTGGGGCCTCGCATGGAACAGATCTTCAAGGATCGCGCCGAGAAAGTAGCTTTCGTCAAAGGCGATAACGATGTACTGTTCATGGACGTCGCGCGGGCCATCGACATCATGCGCGGATCCGGCATCGACAAAGTGGGGTTGATTACCGCCAAGCTGGAAGCGGGTCAGTAAATTACCAAGCAGAAAATGCCCCTCGCAGGGCGGACGTGAATCCTAGCGTGGACCTCTTTAGGCTCGCGCCTCACAGGGATGGATGATTCGATGACTTATGCTTCATCGGTTCGAATCGCTCGCCGCGGTTTTTCGCTAGCGATGCTGGCGGTTGTGGTGGCGGCGGGTTCAGGGTGCAATAAACTCAAGGCTCGCGACCTGCTCAACAAAGGCGTGGCCAACTTTAAAAACGGCCAGTACGATGCCTCCGTCGAAGATTTTAAACAAGCGAAGGACCTCGATCCATCGCTGCTCAACGCGCGTTTGTATCTGGCTACGGCGTACGCCAGCCAATACATACCCGGCGCGCCGTCCGACGAAAACGTCCAGCGTGGAACGGCAGCCATCAACGAATTCAAAGGCGTGCTGGAAAAAGATCCCAAAAATTTGAGCGCTATTGACGGCATTGGCTCCATTTTGTTTCAGATGAGCGGCCAGCCTTTTAACCCGCAAAAGTTTCAGGAGTCCAAGACTTACCACCAGAAGCACATCGATCTGAAGCCCACCGACCCGGAGCCTTATTACTGGATCGGCGTAATCGATTGGACGCTGGCATTCCGCGGCAATGCGGAGATGCGCACGGACTACAACAAAGACCATATTAATAAGCAGATCAAAGAAGGCGATCCGCTGCCGACTAGTGTTCGTACCCAGTTCGTGGATAAGTATGGGCAACTGGTAGACGAAGGAATCGCGTCCCTGCAGAAGGCTATTCAACTCCGGCCGGATTACGACGATGCCATGGCTTATTTGAATTTGCTTTATCGCCGCAAGGCCGACATGGTGGAAAGTGCTGAAGAGCGCGCCAGCTATCAGAAACAAGCTGACGACCTGGTGGAGAAGGTAAAAGAAATCAAGCAGAAGCGTGCTGATCAACCGCAGCAGACTTCGTAGCTAGCACCAAAACGGCACTGGCTGTATCGCTTAGGAAATTTCAAAAGGGCATTCTCACGAATGCCCTTTTTTTATTTGCTGTGAGGCTAAGCGATGGACGCCAATTCGTACAGGAACTCAACGTGCGATCGCGCGGCTCCATCCATGCCTTGTACTTTTGGATTGGTCGATTCGATCACGTAATATTCGTCGGGCGCGTGAGCGCCATTACCGTGACCTAGCCCAAAATGGCCGGCGGGCAGGCGAAGTGGATCGCCGGTAAACACGTAGCCCGGCCAGGAACCGGCCAGCCTTGGTAGCACTACCGGGTCGATTCCATTTTTGTGGTATACGGCGGCAGAAGCTCGAATAATCTGAGCATCGGCGGCAGTGGTAGTGGGATCGTAACCTCCGCTCATGTGCACGTCGATATCTGCGAAGCCGTGTTTGGCGAGGTGAGCTTTCAGAGAGGCGAGCGCTTCGGCGGCAGTCATGTCTGGCACGAGCCGCAGATCCATCTTGGCGACGGCTTTGCTAGGCAAAATGGTCTTGCCGCCCGGGCCAGTGTACCCGCCCACCAGGCCTTCAATATTTACAGTCGGGCGAGACGTGAGCAACTCCAACGCTTGTTGCCAATCGACATCGTGAACCCAACGCTCAACTCCAAGAAGTTTTTTGGCCTCCGCCTCATTTAAGCGCTTTGCCGCTTCCGCGATCATTTGCCTATCCGCAACCGAAAGCGGGCGAGCCTTGGCGGCGTAACCCTCGATCACTGGGTCGTTGCCGTCGGGAGATACGAGCGTGGCCAAAGCCTCGACGAGATGCCACGCCGGACTGTCCACGCCGGACTGTCCACGCGGGCCTTATTGCTGGAGTGAATGTCTTTACGCGGGCCGCGACCCCATTTCTCGCCGCTGGAAGTCAACTCCAGTTCAACCACACCTTTTGCGCCAAGGTACATGGTGACCTCGCCACCGAGTCCCTGCGCCGCGAAAGGCATAAAGACGCCGGTGCACTTGCGCAACGCGGCTTCCACTTCAGGACGCCGTACAATTTGCGGAAAATGCGGCGAGCCGATTTCTTCTTCGCCTTCCGCGACAAAAACGAAATTCACGGGGAGTTTTTTACCGGCACCGCGAATCGCGTCCAAAGCGGCGAGGAATGTAGCTTCCGGTCCCTTCTGATTTACTGCTCCGCGACCAACAATGATTTTGCCGAGGCCAGGTTTGTCAAGCAAAGCGGCATCGAATGGCGGCGAAGACCATTCCGCGGGGTCGGCCTGCTTGACGTCGTACATGAAATACAAGCCGACAGTTCGCGGCGCACCGGCATCGAGTGTTGCAAAAATTCCGGGTTGGCCATCCGTCGAAACTTTGGTTACCTGACCGAAACCGGCTTCGCGCAGCATGTTCATAGTGAGTTCGCAGCCTTCGTTCATGCCGCGATTTTCCGCGGCGATAGACGGTTGGCGAATCCAGGTTTGCAGACGCTTGACGCTTTCGTCGTGCCGCTTGGTGATTTCAGCGTTGATCGCGTCGAGGTCAGCGGCGGCCGCGAAGGAGCGCTTCGGCCAGGCGAACGTCGCAGCGCCAGCCACAGCGGCCAGCGAAGAGGTTTTCAGGAATTCACGTCGACCCGGTGAGTCTGCGTCCGTTTCGACGGGGTGGCGATTCTCATCGGTTTCATGCCGGTGCGTCATCAGCTCTCCTTAATTTCTTGAATTTCGTGGGCAAAGAATAACAGAGGTAGGGTCGCGGTATTATCGGAAAAATTTCCAGAAGGCATTCTTAGGTAGTGGGTCGGTTCGCAGGCTTACGCGACCCAACACTCACTTCGCCTCGGTTTTGCTAGGATAGCAATTTGCTGTCTGAGTACCTCGGAAGATATAGGAGGTCGCATATGCGAGGCCGCATAATCGCAGGTCTATTTCTTTGCTCTCTCTTTATCGTTGTTGGTGGAGATGCTCAATTCCCGGCATTTCCGGAAAGGCCGGTTTGGACAATGGAATCTCTTAAAATTTACCCTGAAAAGTCCGGCCTGGCCCTAGGCTACTTAGATGACCACTGGATGCGCATACGAGAAGAAGCCAAGCGCGAAGGTGAGGTCCTGAGTTACCACCGTATAGTAGAGACGGTGCTTGTGCCTCCTGGCGCCAAATCAGGAAACACCATCGTGTTATTGACGGAATACAAGAATATGGCCGTCTTCCTCGGACGGGAAAAGCTGTTCGCCTCTATCCGGGAACGTCTACCGAGTAGTACACCAGGTGTTGTGAGGCAACGGCAAGAAGACTTGTATGAACCCATTGACGCGCGCATGTTCATGGAAGTTCCCGATGACGGGGGAACGGATCGTTTCAAAGCCATCCCTGCCAAGCAGTAATGAGCAGTTTGCTTGGCTCAGCCTTGATCACGCGGCGGTAATAACCATACGCACTTACCGGAAACTGAAGCATCTCGCATTATGAGGAATGCCCTTTTTCCATTTGGCAAGCCCTTCGGTAAACTCATACCCTCTGGTAGTCGCCCGAGGTGTCCATGGCAATTAAGAGCCCATCCAGTAGCGAAGCGGCGCATCCCACGCAGTTAAACATCGATGCCATCGTCAAACTTGAGCATGAGGCGCTGCACCGGCGCACCATCGCGGAACGCGTGAGCGACGCGGTCGCCAAATTTATCGGCAGCGTTCCATTCCTGATGCTGCAGGTCTTGCTGGTGCTGATCTGGAGCGCCATCAACCTCAAAGTAATTCCGGGCGTAAAACCTTTCGACCCTTTTCCTTTTGGGATATTGGCCCTGGTGATTTCTTCCGAAAGCGTGCTGCTGACTATCTTTGTGCTCATCAGCCAAAACCGCATGACCAGACAGGCAGACCGACGATCTCATCTGGATTTGCAAGTAGGCATGTTGGCCGAACAGGAATTGACCGCCATGCTGCAAATGCAGCACAAGATTTGTCAGCGCTTAGGCATCGAGGCGGGGTCGACCGCTCATGAACTCAAAAATTTCGCCGATGCCACCGACGTCAGCAAATTAGCCAGTGAACTTGAGGACAAACTTCCGGATCTATAGCAGCTAGCACGGCGCGCCTGTCAGGCCATCTTGCGCTACAATGGCGTAAAAGAACGATATTGTAACTGAACGCTCCAGAGGTCATCCAACAGGTTATGCCGTCGGCGCCGAACAATCTGCCGCTGCACTTCCACCGCGACCGCACCGAGCGGCAGCTCGATGCGCGCCTTGAGGAATTGCTCGCCAAGCTGCGCAAGAATCGTCCTTCCGAAGATCCCTGGGTAGTGCGGCGGGCTTATGAAATTGCCGCGGAGCGCCATCGCGACCAACTTCGAAGTTCCGGCGACCCGTATCTAACTCATCTTCTGGAAGTCGCCCATATCCTGGCGGACATGCGCTTGGACGCCACGACTTTGACGGCCGCGCTCTTGCATGACGTTGTCGAAGACACGGAATTCCCTTTGTCACGGATCGAAGAACGCTTCGGTTCCGAGGTCGCCCGCCTGGTCGAAGGCGTAACCAAGATCAGCCGCTTGAACATGATGGCGCCGGAAATTCGCCAGGTCGAAAACATCCGCAAAATGTTGCTGGCCATGGTGAACGACGTGCGCGTCGTGCTGGTGAAGCTCGCTGACCGGCTGCACAACATGCGCACGCTGGAATATCTCGAGCATTCCAAGCAGCAACGCATCTCTCGCGAAACTTTGGATATTTATGCCCCCATCGCGCACCGCTTGGGGATGGGCAACATCCGCAACGAGCTCGAGGATTTATCCTTCCGCCACCTGGAACCGGAAGCCTTCCTGCGTCTGCAAAAGGAAGTCGCGGAAAAGGCCGACATCCATCGCAAATTCCTGGAAGAAGTGCAACAGACCATCCAGACAAAATTAGTGGAGAGTGGAATTCCCGCGGAATTGGAAGCTCGCGTTAAGGGACTTTATTCCCTGCACCGTAAACTGGTGCGTCACGAAAGGGAACTCGAGCCAGGTTTATGACCTGCTCGCCGTGCGGGTAATTACCGACAGCGAGCGCAATTGTTATGCGGCCCTAGGCGTAGTGCATCACATCTGGCATCCGGT
>CAVPKZ010000097.1:0-25730 GCA_963705755.1 uncultured Acidobacteriota bacterium
CCGGAAACTTCGGAGCGTCCTTCATCTCCGCACTGGTGGTCGATTGAATGAATCTTTTTCCGTCGCGCCCATAAATGACCCAGGCATCATCCGGTGAGACGCCAGCGCGGGCTTGAGCGCCTTCAGCAATTAATCGCGGTGTCGCCCCCTTGTTATCGGTGACATAAAGGCCGGCAGGCTTTCCCGGGGGGATGCTCGCGGTGAGGAGGATGTGCTCTCCGTCGGGAAACCATTGCGCCCAGATAGGCTGTACGCCCTCCCAATGCAATATTTTTTTCTCGCCCGTGCCGACCGGTACCGATTCTGAAATGTCGCTTTTGCGTATCGTCGGCATGACTTTACCCAGCGCAAATTTTCCGTTGGGAGTAATGTCCGAGCCGAAACCGTTCTCTCCAATGCGCACCGCGGGTGAGCCGTCGCGCTTCCGCACGTACACCCCATACTGCTCGCTGCCTTGTCCGGTTTGGTCGGTGAACAAAACTTCGCTGCCGTCGCGTGACAATCTGGGGTTATAGGCGAAATCCAGCCAGGTCAAATCCTTTTCTTCCTTCGCGCCGTGCTCCAGCACCGCCATCGACACGCGCGCCTGCGTGGCCATCACCAACGCGCGTCCGCTGGGGAAAAATCCAGGATGGTGGTGGGCGCCCCCGCAATGGACGGTGCGGTCTTTTCCCGCGCAAAGTGACAGCATGAATGCAATATTGCTGCCCGGTCTGCGATGCGGGAAAACGAGAGTTCTTTGCCGGACGGATCCCAGGCCAAACCGGCCAGCGATACGAAGCCGCGCCGAGCCAGCACTCGCGGCTTGCCGTCTGCTTCCACCACCATCACGTCTCCGCGATCGTCAATATTCGGCGGATGCCGGAAGTAGGCCACGCTTTTCCCATCGGCAGAGACGCGCACATCGCTAAAATACCAGGTTCGGAGCCAGACCACAATATTTTGCCGACAGGATACTGCAACCGCCACTCTGCGCTGGGACGATCGATGATGGCTAACTGCTGGCCATCCGGCGACCAGTCTGCTTCGGAGGACGACTGTCCATGATTTCTCGTGGCGCGTTTCCGCCCATGGGGGTGGTGGCCAGCGTTCCCAGAAAAGTTTTGTGCGCGAAATATTGTGGGCGAACCAGTAAGGCGAGTACGCTTGCCGCGAAACCGCTTCCAGCAAAGCACCGTTACGTCCGGCCGCCACAGGCTCCGGATATTCCGCGCGCAAAACATAGGTGTCCATGGGACCGCCATTCAGGCTTCCGCCGAATACACCAGAGTTTTTCATCTGGACCGAAGCGCGCGCGAATTACTTCTCCACGAATGGAGAGGAAGCTTGTCGGAAGGGCGCAATCGGCGCAGGGTTTCGACACAGGAACCAAGTCGCGGCAGCTCCCAAAATTAAGGCCAGGGGAATCCCCACAGCAGCTAAAGTTCCGGGCCAGCGCTTCCACGATTTTTGCTGCTTTACGGAAGTGGCCAAGCTGGCTGGGGGACTTCGTGCTCGTCCCGGTCAGGGCCTCCAACGCGAAAGCTAAATCTTTCACGAGATTGAAAGCGCTCTGCCAGGTTTCTTTCCAGACAGCGCGCGATGATGCGCTGCACGCCGGGCAAAGCTGGCTGGGGCATCTCGCTTAATTCCGGGGGCTCCTCCTTGAGGATGGCGGTCATGGTTTCTGCCGCGGTGTCGCGGCGGAACGGCTGCGAGCCAGCAACCATTTCGTAGAGCACCGCGCCAAAGGAAAAATATCCGTGCGCGTATCGACGGACGCGCCACGCACCTGCTCCGGCGCCATGTAACCCACGGTGCCCAGCACTTTTCCGGGTTCGGTTGGCGGGCTGGTGAGCGTAGCCATGGATGCGGATTCGCCGCCGGCGGCGGCCAGCTTCGCAAACCAAAATCCAAAATTTTGACACGCGCGTCCTTGGTGATCCACACGTTTTCGGGTTTTAAATCGCGATGAACGATATTTTTTTCGTGCGCGGCGGCCAGGCCTTGCGCCATTTGCACCGCGTAATCGACGATTTTTCGTGAGCCCAGCCGGCCTTCCTCAGCTCCGCGCGCAAGGTGTTGCCCTCCAGCAACTCGGAGACGAGATACGGCGCGCCGTTCTGGGTTCCAATATCGTGGATGGCCAAAATATTGGGATGGTTCAGCGCGGCCACGGCCTGCGCTTCTTGTTCGAATCGCCAGAGGCGGTCGCTGTCACCGGCGAATGATTCCGGATAAACATTGATGGCAACATCTCGCCCGAGCCGCGTATCCTGCGCGCGGTAGACTTCTCCCATCCCACCGGCGCCCAGCAACTCGACAATTACATAAGGACCAAATATTGTACCGGCACTCAGTGGCATAGGCGCCGGATTATATACGTCAGATGAGTTGCCGTGGGAAAGCTTCGTTCGCGCGAGCAAACTGTCATGCAGTTCCGCCCGCTGAAAGAGGGAGCAAACCGAATAATCTTTAAAGTGATACGGTTTTTTCCGATAGCGGTGATTTTTCATCTCACTGCGCTGCACACCAGGGCGAAAGCGCACCAGTACCGTGTCCGGCTTGTATTTGGGGGCACGACTAACGTCGACCGCAGCGCTCTGAATGCGGGAGGTTTTGTTTGGTCTGCGTGACTTATGGCGAGCGGTCACATGCAGAGGCAGCCGCGAAAATAACAAAAAAATGCAGATGAGGAAACCCGACTGAGGCCGCAGATAAGGGCGAGCAGTCCGAGAATTCAAAAATTGTCTGAAAGGACGTTTGTGCATGGGCCAGAAAAACGAGAAGGCAACACTATAATGGCCGTGCTCATGGCTCGGTTCTGCAAATCCGCTCTGGTCATGGACATTTTGCGGAGCTAATATCCGGCATAACCTAGATTTTGGGGGAGGTGTCTATGTTCCGCTCGCGTCGTAGCCTGACGATTCTATTTTCGATCGCGGTAATTCTCCTGAGCGCGGCGTCTTCTGTCACTCCTCAAGGTCATCCAACACCCCCTCCGATAGTACCGAGGCCCTTCCCCCGAATGCGCCGAATCCAAACTATCCTCCGGGTTTGCAGGGGCCGGAGCAGACTCCGCCCGACCCAAAAAAACTGGATCGTCAGAATCAAGCCGAAATAAAGGCCGACGTCCAAAAGCTCTACGAATTAATCGGTGAATTAAAAGAACAAGTCGAAAGATCCGACGCGAATTCCACGCTGTCGTTGTCCGTGGTAAAAAAAGCGCAACAAATTGAAAAATTGGCGAAGCAGGTTAAGGACCGCGCCAAGGGCTGACGACCCACTTCGTTGCGCGTACTGCGGGCGACCGCACGGAATTACCTGTGGCTCGCCGCAGCCGGGCGTATGCGTTCCGCGGGCACGATACCTACGCCTTCCAGAATGGAATAATAATGGTCAGCTGCCAAATCTGCCAGATTTTCTACTTTTCCGGAAGGCCAGTGAATTTCAACGCTGGTGATTTTCTTCCAGGCCCTAATCCAAAATGCACCCGCAAGTCATTTTGCGATAGGTAGCTTCCGCCGCTGTGAATTTCCTGCGTTTGAGTCATTCCACCTGCGACAATTTTAATTCGCGCGTTCAGCGCCAGGCGATTGCTTTCGTGCCTGCCAATTCAAAACTCACCCAGTGTTGTCCGGGCACTCCGTGATTTCTCAGAATCATGGGGCCTGCCATCCAGATCGCCCACGACTACGTCCATGTTTCCGTCGTTGAATAGATCGGCCACTGCCAGCCCGCGCGAAACCCTTTTTTCTTGCAACGCTGGACCAGCCTGATCGCTGGCATCGCAGAACGTGCCATCCTTCTGGTTCAGTTGCAAAAGCTTTGGCTGTCGATATCCTCCACCGGATGGCAGAGTGTCCACCTGCGGATATACATGTCCGCTTACGGTAATAAGATCCAGCCATCCGTCGTTATCGATATCCACAAATGCGGTACCCCATTTCACCCACGGCAAAGACGGTAACGCCGAGCCCCGATTGATAGGATACGTCAGTGAAATTCCAGTCTCCATCGTTGCGGTACAGCGAATTATTTTCGTCCGAGAAATTGGTGACATAGATCGAGGGCCTGCCGGTATGCAGATAATCGCCAATGGCAATGCCCATGGAGGCTTGCTCGGAACCATCCTCACTTACAGCTGTTCCGCTTTCCAGCCCAATCTCCTTAAACGTTCCATTTCCTAGATTCTTGTAAAGAAATTTCGGAGTGGAGTCATTCGCTACATAAATATCCGGCCGGCCGGTATTGTTGAAATCCGCCCACACCACGCCCATGCCGTAATATCCGTTGGGATCGCTGACTCCGGCGGTCTTCGATACATCCGTAAACGTGCCGTCGCCATTATTATGGAACAGAGAATCACCCGCGCCTTTCAGCCCTCGCGGGCCGCACTGCACATCTATGCCGCGGAATTTGCAGTTCGGGGAACTGCCAAATCCCGGAAGATCGTTGATGCGAAAGTCCACGTAGTTGGTAACCATCAAATCGACGAACCCGTCCCCGTCGTAATCGCCAAAGGCCGCCCCCGTTGACCATCGGCCGTCCGCCACGCCAGCCTTAGCAGTTACGTCCGTGAACGTTCCGTCGCCATTGTTGTGATAAAGAACGTTTCCGCCAAGGCAGGTCACGTACAGGTCAGGCCAACCGTCGTTGTCGTAATCCCCGACTGCGCCGCCCATTGCGAAGCACGACGACGTCAAGTGGGCATTCTCTGTGACATCTGTGAACGTTCCGTCGTGATTGTTGTGATACAACGCACCACGGGTTTTCTGTCCCTTGATGGCCATTTCCACCGTGGGGGCGTTAGTGAAATAAATGTCTGGCCAACCGTCGCGATCGTAATCGAATACAATGACGCCGCCGCTCATCGATTCCACAATATATTTCTTAGCCGGGTCGGCCGCGTGCTTGAAGGTAATTCCCGTTTTTGCGGTCACGTCTTCCAGTTGCGGAACTGGCCGGCTTTTACATTTTGTGGCTTTCGCTCCGGCGGGGGGAGGAGGCGGCTGAGGATGGCCTCCCTGGGCATGGGCAGCGGCGGCTCCCAGCGCCATGAGCGCCATAGTTTTCGCGAAACGTTTGCAGCGCTGGTGGAACGGTGGACGAAAGGTCACGAGTCCTGCATGGCCGAGGAATTTTCCGAACGTATCGTGCTCATTACCATGAGTCTACACGGGAATAGGCTCCCGAGGATGGTTGCTCAACGGAGATGAGCCGCGTTGACATAAGGACTTTGTAGCCGGGAAATATTAACAATCCCCAGAGAATAATGTTATTTTGAGTTACCGCCCGTCGCCGAGAAATCGATACAGCATGCTCCAATATATGATGTACAGTACGTTGCCTGCGCTGGTTCTGCGCGACTTAATGGGTGATTGCGTTGCCTACTAACAACAATAAGTGCCAAGGCGAGCGGAAAGTAACGCTGAAAACGATCGCCAATCATTTGAATCTGACGCCCGGTACAGTTTCCGCGGCGCTCAATAACTCCGCTGCAGCGCGATCGATCCCCGAAAGAACCAAGCAACGCATCCTGGCCGCCGCCAAAGAGTTGAACTATCGCCCAAATTATTTTGCCCGCTCTCTGCGTTTGCAACGCACTTACACGATTGGTGTTATAGCAGAAGAGATTGGCGACGCTTACGGTGCCATGATCATCAGCGGCGTTGAAGAATATCTTCGCAAACATAATTTTTTCTTCCTCACCGTAATTCACCGTCACGATCAAAAGCTGCTCCACACCTACGCACAAATGCTTTTGTCTCGAGGGGTCGAGGGTTTTATTACCCTGGACACTTCTATTAAGGACAAGTTAGCTCTGCCTACCGTAGCTGTTTCAGGCCACGAGCGCGTGGATGGGGTCACTAATATAGTCTTGGATCACCACCTGGCAGCAAAGCTGGCGCTGTCCCATTTGCTGGAGCACGGCCATCGAGACATCGCTTTCCTGAAAGGCGCAGTCGTGAGTTCCGACGCCGCTCATCGCTGGAAGGCTATCTGCGATGTAGCCGTTGATTTTGGTCTGCGCATCGACCCCAATCTGGTCATTCAAATCGACAGCACCGACTCGACTCCACGGCTGGGCTATCCGTTTGCCAAACAGCTCCTCGATCGCAAGAAGCCCTTCACCGCTTTACTTGCTTACAATGACATTTCCGCGATCGGCGCGATCTGGGCGTTTCAGGAAGCCGGTTTGCGGGTTCCGGATGACGTTTCGGTAGTTGGATTCGATGATATTCCCAGCGCCGCATTCAATAGCCCGGGACTTACCACTGTGCGCCAGCCCCTGCAACGCATGGGACAAATCGCCGCAAAAACTGTGATTGACCAGATCGAGGGCACCGCGGATTACGTTGCGGAGATCGCCATCGAACCTGAATTTGTAGTGCGCGCTTCCACCGGTCCTGCCGCCATCTCGTCCCTGCCGCGTTTGACCCCATCACGAATGTCGGCTTCAAGGCGAATCTAGCAATCCTGTCGGACCATTCCGTCCATAAATTAATCAATGCTTAATGAAGAAGGGACTTCAACGCGTAACAGGAGCTGAAAGTTTGAAGCTGCTTTTTATTCCTTGACCTTCGACAATGGTGTAAATGGCGTCGGCGGAGATATTTTGCAGAGTTTCCACAGCGCCGTTGGGCCAGCGAATTTCCACTTTGCTCATCACCGAATCGCCCGCCAATCCGAAATGCAAGCGCGGATCACTGGTGGAAATATAGCTGGAACCGGCCTTCACCTCTTCGATCTGCGTCCGGGACGCGGAAGTAACCGTGATCCTGGCACCCACTGCTCCGCGATTACTCTTGGTCCCAATTAATTTGAAAAGAACGCGATGATTAGAATTTTTTGTGTCGTTAATAAATAGAGAAGGCGGCGCTCCAACATTGAAAATCACCATATCGATGTTGCCATCGTTATTTATGTCGCCGAAAGCCACGCCCCTGCGCGATTGCATCGCTCCATCGTTTAATCCCGCGGGTCCCGCCATCTCATCAAATGTCCGATCGCCCTTGTTGCGATAAAGCAGAAGCGGTTCGCGATACTTGACGTTTTTGAGGACGCTGTCGACATCCGGATAAATGTGGCCGCTGGCGATAACCAGATCGGGCAGGCCGTCGTTATCAAAATCAACGAATCCGGTTCCCCATGAAACATACGGAAACGAACTTTGCGCGATCTTGCCGGAGTAGGTGAGGTCGATAAACCCGCTGTCACCCTGATTCAGATACAGCCCTTTGGGCTGGTCTGCATAATTGGTTATCGTGAAATCAAGCTTGCCATCGCGGTCAAAATCGCCCATGTCCACACCCATGTTTCCCTCCTCGTGCCCTTCAGGACCCAGGGCCACGCCGGAGAGCATGGCGCGATCCTCAAACGTGCCGTCGCGATTATTGTGGTAGAGAAAGTTAGGCCCGTTGTCGTTGGCCACCAGAAGGCTCGGCCATCCCTGATTATCGTAATCGCCCCATACGGCGCCCAAACCGAAGCGGCGCCCGGCATCGTCTACCCCGGCCTTCTTGGATACCTCTTCAAACGTTCCGTCCCCGCGATTGCGAAATAACAGATCTGTTTCGCCATCCATGGTCCAGGGATTTTCGACCGGCAAGCCTTTATGGAAAAAATTCTTGGAGTGATTTTCCGCGGTGGGCAAATGATCCAGATCGGTGTGCACATAACGCGACACAAATAAATCCACATTCCCGTCGCGGTCATAGTCGCCCCACGCCGCTCCCGCGCTGAACCCTCCGCCCGCAACCCCTGCCTTCTGGGTCACATCTTCAAATTTGCAATTGCCCAGGTTGTGATACAAAACGTTGCCGTTATACCCAGTGACATAAATATCCGGCAACCCATCGTTGTCATAATCAGCGACGGCGATGCCCATGCCCCAGCCTTTATGCGTCAGCCCGGCTTCCTTAGTTATGTCCGTGAATTTTAAATTTTCACCCTGATGGTAAAGCGTAACCATAGGGACGCCGCCGCTTTTGGCTTGCTCGATGGTGGCATCATTGACGACCAGGATGTCCAGCTTCCCATCGTTATCGCAATCGAACAGCGCCACCCCGCCGGAAATCGTTTCCACAACATAATGCTGTTTCATGGAACTGAACGGCACGGTAGTAAGTCCGGTGTCTTTGCCCACCTCGCGAAAATGAATGCTGGGGGTCTGGGCGCCAAGTAGCGCCGGAAAAAGCATCAACATCATTACGGCAGGGAACAAGCGCATAGGCAAAATTTTATTAACCCACACGATTCTAGGGGAAAGCACGCAGCGTAGAAAGGTCTTAGCTAGCTAGTTTGTTTCGTTGCAGTCGGCTAAGATTTGCTGACAGAGGAATTTCTTGAGCATTTGCCCCAATGATTTTTGGGCGCGACCGTCGTGCGGCCGAATCTGTCGTACGGTTTTTGTGTGGTGTTGCATAGCGCTGCTTTGTTCGCTCGAGAGCCCGCCCGCCCAGGTCCAGCAGGGCTCCGAGCTGATGCGCATATCGTCATTGATACAACAGGGAAAGCTTGATGAAGCCGAACAGCGCCTGCACCGATATCTCATTAAGCTTCCGCACTCCCCGAAAGCCAACAGCCTGCTGGGCGTCGTCTATCTCCGCCAGGAACGCTATAAGGACGCAGAAGAGGCATTGCAGCAGGCCATCACTCACGCCCCAGCTCTGCTCGAACCGCGTATAGCTTTAGGCGACACTTACCTTGCAGAAGGAAAACCTGACTTGGCGTTGGCAGCCTACGGCGCGGCCAGCAAACTTTCTCCGCATGATGTCCGCCCTAACATCGCGCTCGCAAAACTGTATCTGGCAGCCGGAGATTTTGCTAAATCCATTGAAGCTGCCGGAAATATTCCCACGCGGAAGCGCACCGCCGAACTTTTGCCGACCCTTGCTGCGGACTATTTCGGGCTGGGACAGCCGGAAAAAGCTTCCGTGGAAATTCAAGGAATGCTGCAGGTTTCGGAAAAAGAACCTGACCTGGCTCCGGAATTAGTGGAGTTCTTTCTCGCTCACAAAGACTTTAAAAGCGCACAACAGTTGCTGCTGCTTGCACAACCGAAGCAGCCCGTCACCGATCGTCTGCTGGTCGATTCCGCGCTTACCGATGCCGGTTTAGGCCAACTCGACGAAGCGCAGAAAAAACTGGAGAGCATCCTCGCGCGCACACCCGAATCCCTGGGAGCTTTAGTCGCTGCTGGAAAGGTAGCCAGCCAGCAATTGGACTGGGCCGCCGCCGTTGCGGCTTTCTCGCGAGCCGCCCAAATTGCTCCCAAGCGCCCGGACATTCTTTACGGCTTGGCGTCGGCGCAGTTGTACGCCAATCAGCTTGAGGCTGCCCGCGACAATGCCGAGGAACTACACGCTCTTGAGCCACATGACTTGCGTTCAATCTATCTACTTGCGCTGGCAGTTTTTGGCCTGAAAGACTGGGACTCCGCCAAATCCTACGCGGAACAAGTGCTGGCGGCCCACCCTGACGACCGCGAAATGAACCTCATCCTTGCAGACATTGCTTTTAACAATGAACATAATTTTCAGACCGCCCGAAAGCATGTGGACATTTGCCTGAAGCAAAATCCCAAAGACCCCGGCGCCTTGTACTATCTCGGGATGATTCAAAAGCTCGGCGGCGATGTTGGCGGCGCTATGCAGAGTTTGTCATTGAGCGTGTCCAGCAACCCTAACAACGGCGAGGCGCAGGGCGCTCTCGGTTCACTGTGTTTGCAAGCCGGTGATTTAACCTGCGCGATCAGCGCCTTCACACAGGCCGTGCTCCTGGCTCCCAAGGAGGCACAAAATCATTACCAGTTGGCACTAGCCTATTCGCGATCCAATGTTCCCGACAAAGCCAAAGAACAGCTTCAGATCTACGAACAGATGAAGGCGCAGGAAGCCAAAGAAGCCGCCGGAGCTCCGAAAGGTCCCTCGTCGATCCAGGTTTCGCCCATGGGCGTAGTCGCCCACCCATGATCCCTACGGGTGTAGCTCTGCGGTAACGACCCCTCGACAGGAAAGCAGTTGCAACTTTTCGCCATACAGCTGTACGCACCTTCGTGTTGGACTATGGAAAAAGGTATTTTGAAACAGGTTTCTGTGTTTCTTTACTAGTTCAATACCGGTCTGCTGGCATAATTTTTAGAATAACAATATTTTTATCGAGAATATCAATATTTTCGCTTGACAAGGAATGGCCCTGCAGTGATATATAGCTGCTAGTATAAAAGCATTACTGTAAGACCCATGGGTGTGGGCCTTAATTTCTTTTCTGATTTGAACGGCATTGCTTCCAAACGCCCTGCGCGCCAGCTGGCTGCGTCGGCTCTTGGCTGAGATACCGGGTGAAAATACTCCTCGAGGTGTAGCGGAAATGAAGAATCAATTTAGCTTGGCAAACCGCGCTAGCGCGATTTGGGGCCTCTCAGGCATGCTACTCGTCCTTGTCCTACTCCTCTCGCCCTTCGCAACTTATGCACAGAACTACGCGGGAGCGGTGCGCGGAACCGTCACCGATCCCAGCGGTGCCGCGGTTCCCGGTGCGACCGTTACTTTGCGTAACGTCGGCACCAATGCCAGCACTGAGACCACCACGAGCGACACCGGAGGGTTCACTTTCGGCAACGTTAGCGTTGGTACTTACGAAGTGACCGTCAAGGCCGGTAATTTTAAGGAGTATGTCGCCAACGACGTGGAAGTTCACGTCTCGACCACCACCGAAGTGAACGCCAAGTTGACCATGGGCTCCACCAGCGAAGTGATCAGCGTCGAAGCCAGCGACATTCAGGTGCAGACCACCACCGCCGATGTCGGCGCGGTTATCGAAGGGACCCAGGTTCGCGAACTCCCCTTGAACGGTCGCAACTTCATGGCGTTGACCCAGCTGCAGCCCGGCGTCTCCGCCAACAACCAGTTCGACTCCAAGGATAAAGGTTTGCAGGGCGGTTCAGATTTCTCGGTGAATGGCAACCCCAGCACTAACAACTTGTTTTTGATCGACGGCGTGAACAATAACGATGTGGGCTCCAACCGCACCATCCTTATTTATCCGTCGGTAGATGCCATCGCCGAATTCAAGATGCTCACCAATTCCTACGGTCCGGAATATGGGCAGGCTTCCGGCGCGATCATCAGTATCACCACCCGAAGCGGCGAAAATCAATTCCATGGCGGCGTCTTTTACGAAGGCCGTAACGACGCGCTGAACGCCAATAACTTCGCCAATGACACGGCAGGTGTATCGAAGCCGCCGCTGCGCCGCAATGACTGGGGCTACTTTTTCGCTGGTCCGATTTTGAAAAACAAACTTTTCTTCTGGTGGAACCAGGAATGGAATCGCGATATACGAGGAAACTTGGTGTCGACGTGCGTACCGACGGCCGCCGAACGCGCTGGCGATTTCAGCGCTGACGTAACCACTGCGCTGGCCTCCTTGAATTCCGGCGGAAACGCGACTGCCAACACCACCTGCAATGCTCCTCCACCCGCCACCTTTACTCAGGCAGTGCCGGGCGGGCCTTTCACGGCCACCTCAAATATTCCAGTCGGGTTTCAGCAAGCCGGGAATCCATTCGCTATTGCTAATCCGGATCCGGTAGGCCAGCTTCTCGCCGCCTATTATCCCCTTCCGAATCGTAGCTCGGTCATTCCCGGAACGGACATCAATTTTGCGCAGAACCAGAGTAGCAGGGTCCCCTGGCGCGAAGAGAACATTCGCCTTGACTATGATGTCAGCAAAATGAATCGCATCAGTTTCCGGTATACCCAGGATGCCTGGAGTTTCCCCGCCCCCAATAACGCCTTCGGCTGGGGCGACGATCCCTTTGCGACTTATCAAGGGAGCTGGCAACAGCCCTCCAAGAGCATCATGGGCAAGCTGACTACGCAAATCAGCAGTTCACTGGTCAACGACTTTGAATTCGGTTACGCCCACAATGCCATTATCGTTACTCCCGGTGGCACGGATCCGACCTTGGGCGCGCAATTTGACGCAGCCATGCCCTCTGTCTGGCCCGCTTCCGGCAAGACACCCGGAGGCCTCCCGACTGTCTGGGGCGGCCTGCAGAACTACGGAAATTTCTCCTCCATCTGGGCCATCGTCGGCTACGGCAACCACATGAACCTGTACACGTATCAGGATAACTTGACCAAAATCCAGGGCAATCATGCCTGGAAGTTTGGCGGCAATTTCAGCTCGAACCAGAAGGTAGAAAATCAGTTTGGAGGCGCCGACCGTCCCACCTTCGGCATCAGCAATAATGGCTGGGGACAAACTATAATTACGCAAAACGCTTTGGCTAACGTGCTGCTTCCGGGTGCTGGAACACCGCTAGCTTATAACTCTGCGACTTGCACTGCGACGGCCAATGCTGCGGGCTGCCCACAACAAATTCAAGGTGTAACCGAGAACAACATTAACCCGGTCGATCAGGGCCGTTGGCACGACATTGAGTTTTACGTCGGCGATACTTGGAAAATTAGGCGCAATGTCACTATCAATTATGGCTTCCGGTGGTCATTCCTTCGTGAGCCTTACGACGATAACAACCAGATGGCCTCATTCAGCCTCGCCGCCTATAATCCGGCCGGCAATCCGGCCGACGCTTGCAACGGCGTCATTCTGGTGCCCGGTACTAATTACTGCACGGCTGCAGCTGCGACGACAGGTTTGCCGTTGAGCGCAGGAACCCCGGGCGTTAATCGTGCCTTAACCAATAATGCCAATCACAATATCGCCCCGCGCCTGGGCATTGCCTGGGATATCTTCGGTAACGGCAGGACCGCCTTGCGCGTCGGCGGCGGACAGTTCTATCAACGCGAACGCGTCAGCCCACAAGTAGGTCTGTCAAACACCGCGCCTTTTGCAATCGGCGCCAATGTAAATCGACCGCTGGACACTGCTGTCTCCTTGGCCGGGGCTTCCACCTCACCTAGCGACGGTCGCTCACCGCGCGCCGTGACGCCCAACTCGTGGCAGTGGAACCTCTCCATCGAGCAGCAACTGGCTCGTAACACTGCTCTCCAGATAGGATATGTCGGTAACGCCGGTATCCACCAGACCTCCACATACGACATCAATCAAGTACCCGACAGCCTCTTCGCTCTTGGCGCGTTCCTGGGTGGGACATCGCAAGGGGCCACTCCCAGCATCAACGTTTTGCGACCGGCTTCCAACTTTGCAGCCATCAATTACTTTAGCCGAGACGGACACGCTAGTTACCACGCGCTCCAGGTGTTATTCCGTTCCAAGCTGAGGAATTTCTCGACCATCCAGGCGGCCTACACCTATTCGCATACGATTTCTAACATCGAAGAGGACGCCGCAAACGGCGGGGGCAGCCAGGGAAGCTTCACGGACATCCAGAATCTCAAAGTGGATAAGGGTAACTCCACTATCAACCGGCCGAACATCTTCGTATTGAACGAAGTGTTCTTCCTGCCCAAGCTTGAGCACAGAAATGAAGTGTTGCGCCAGACGGCCGGCGGGTGGGAGTTCAACACCATCTTCACCGCGGAAAACGGTAACTCCATTACCGTATATCAAAACGGCTTGAGCGGCGCTACCGCGTTGCTTGATCCCACGGCGCCAACCCCCCAGTGCAATTACCCGTTTTTTAACCATAACCTGCCATTTCCTTGCGGCACCGTGAATTCGCTGATGGGAAGCGGTTACGGCAACAACCAGCGTCCCGACGCTGTTCCAGGGACGTCCTGCAATTCCGGTGTGTCTGGCTCGCAGATTTTCAATCCGAATGCGTTCACCCTGATCGGTTACCAGATCGGAACGGTCGGAACTGCTCCTCGCGGCGCCTGCGAAGGTCCACACTACGTCAACGCCGATATGGAGCTGTCCAAGAACTGGCAGATCAAGGAGAGGTTCCGCTTGCGCTTCAGCATGGACTTCTTCAATGCCTTCAACCACCCGAACTTTGACGCCACCTGGATTCAAGGCACGGGGACTAACAACGGCTCTGGCGCCTTCTATAACGGCAGCGGCGTATACTGCGGCCCACAGAATGCCAAGGGCCTGTACGACCCGTGCAGCCCGACGAATAACGTCATCAGCGCCTACGGAAACACTACCCCTGGGATCGGCGGCGCCAACAAGGGCTTCGGATCAACCACCATCACCAAGCCAGCACGTGAACTGCAGTACGGTCTGAAGTTAACCTTCTGACCCACGCAGTTTTGCGACGTTCCATGTTTTTCGGCGGGGCCCGACGTAATGGGCCCCGTCTTTTTTTGTGTTCGTGTGGATTCCAGATAGATTCCGTTCTCGTTTGGCGAGTCTATTGTTAAAATTGTTAGAGAATAATTCTATCATGGCCGTCACCTCAGATAACCCTTCTTGCGCTTTACGCGCTCACTGGGGCGCTCGCGTTCGTCGCCTGGCCATCTTTCCTCTTTTGCTTGTTCTCGCTGACTCAGCATCCTCCCAATCACCATCCCCGGCCCAAACCCGCCAGCAACCATTCGCCAAGCCTTTCGCCGCCGCGCCCCGCGTCGATGAATTGCCAGACCGCCTTCGTGCGGCCGCCGCGGCCCGTGACACGGGCGACCCTGCGGCCGTCACGCGCACCAATTTTCAGGTATTAGCGCTGGCATTTCGCAAATTGGCTAATATTCGCAGTACCGAAGGCGCCTTTCCCCAGGCCGCCGACCTCTACAAGCGTTCGCTTTCGCTGGAAGACGCTGCGGAAACCCACGTGGGTCTGGCCAGTTGCTATTTATATATGAATCGTCCCGACGACTCCTTGGTCGAGGCCTCCAAGGCTTTACTGATCGATCCCAACAATGCGCGCGCCTTCAATATCCAGGGCAAAGCCTGGATGAAAAAGCGGGATTACCGTAAGGCCGTGGAGTCATTGGAGCGCGTGGTTCAGATCCAGCCGGAGTTCGAACCTGCCTACGCCCTTGGCGTCTCACTACTGGATTTAAAAGATCCGGAAAGCAAGAAGAAAGCCGCCCAGGTTTTCGACAATATCGTCGCGTCCATGGGCGACTCTGGCTCTTTGCATGTGTTCTTCGGCCACGCGTATCGCGATGCTGAAATGCAGGACGATGCCATCCGCGAACTCCAGAAGGCTGTAGCCCTTGATACCCGCACGCCTCACGCACACTACTTTCTCGGCCTGGCGCTGCTCTGGAAAAATGAATGGACGGACACTCCTGAAATTCGCCAGGAATTCGTAACCGAAATAAACAATTACCCGAAAGACTTTTTGGCTAATTATTTTCTCGGCTATCTTGATTCGAACGACCGCCGCTACGACGAGGCCAACGTCCATCTGAAAATCGCCACGGAACTCGACCCGTCCTGGCCCGAGCCCTGGCTTTTTCTTGGACTCAACGCCTATTCCCAGGGAGACCTTGCCCACTCAGAGGTCTACCTTCGCAAATGTATCGAGCTCACCGGAACGGATGAATCCCGCGGAAATTACCAGATACGTCGCGCCTACATAACCCTTGGTCGCATTCTCACCGCCAGCGGCCGTGCCGATCAGGCCACCCCATACCTTGATAAAGCGCGCGAGTTTCAGAAACAATCGCTCGCGGAAGCCCAGCAACAAGTCGCCGGCAGGGCCTCCGAAGAAGGTTCGGTCTCTCCGGCTGCGGTGGTCGCGCTTCTCAACAGTCAAGAAGATCAAGCGATAGGGATCTCTTCCCAGCCCGTTGACCCCACCGCCCCACTCGATCCCTCCATCCTCGCGCACTCCGGACTATCCGAAGAAACCAAGAAAGCCGCTGTTACCGAGGAAAATCGGCTCCGGCTGATTTTAGGCTCCAGTTTCAATGACCTCGCTACTTCCGAGGCTATTCGCCGCGACTATCCTTCGGCGTTTTCTCATTTTCAGGAAGCGGAACGTTGGGATCCCGCGGTTCCGGGCTTACTGCGCAACTTGGGCGTAGCCGCTTTTCGCGTACAAAATTACCAGGAATGTGTTCGCGCACTTTCGCAAGTTCTCGCCACCGATCCAAACAATTCCGCCTTGCGTGCGATGCTGGGGTCCGCCTATTTTGCGCTCGACAAGTATCGCGAGGCCGCGGAAACCATCGCGCCTCTAGGCCAGCGCGCCATGCAGGATTCCACGCTTGGCTACGCCTGGGCTGCTTCTCTATCGCGGCTGGGTGAACTTGCCCAGGCCACCCAGGTTCTTGAGCAATACGAAAACTCCGGTCTTTCCCCCGACGCCCTTGTTCTCGTTGGTCAGCTCTGGACCGACATGGGCGATTATTCGCGCGCCGTGCAGTCGTTTCATCGCGCTCTTGATCGCGAACCCACACTTGAGAGAGCGCATTATTTCGCCGGCCTCGCACAACTCCGCTGGGAGCATGACACCGAAGCCATCGAGGAATTTACCGCTGCCTTGAATTTGAATCCCGATGATCCGGATGCAAAAGTTGGTCTCGGTTATATTTATATGCAGCAGGCCAAGCAATCCGAAGCCATCGAACTTTTCCGCTCGGTAATCGCCACGCATCCCGACAACGGCAACGCTCAATATCAATTGGGTAAGCTCTTGCTCGACGCCGGAAAGGTCCAGGAAGCCGTTGGACATCTGGAGGCCGCCGTCCGCGCGCTTCCGCAGACCGACTACGTCCACTACCAGCTGCAAAGCGCGTACCGCAAGGAATCGCGCACAGCGGATGCCTATCGCGAACTGCAAATTTACAGAGAATTGAAAGCAAAAAATCGCGAGGCGACCGTCCCGCACCCCATGGGACGTCCATAAAACTAGGCCGTTACGGTTCACATCACAGAAATCCGCACCGGCTGTAAGAAGAAAAAACCACTCGATCTCTTCTCCTGGAAGGGCTCAAATAGAAACGCAACAACGTTGCAGCACGTCCCACTACCTAGTGGTACGCTCGGGGAGTGCCATTTCTCGAAGAACGTTTCGCGCTTGAAATCGTATTTCAACTTGATCGGCAGTGACTTTGCTGTAGCGGCGGTCCGCGATTTTTTCACGCCTGGCAAAACTCTTTGGAGGTCGCATGTTTGGTCGAGCTTCTCTGCTTAGTACCGCTTTTGCGTTAGTATTTGCCGGTTCGCTCGGTCTCCTGTTGGCGGCCCAGGAAACCACCCCTCCTGTCGTGCCCTTTCCCCAGAATGACCCCGGCTTGGCTGCCTTGGCGGCTCGCAAAAAGGCGCAACTCGATTCTGTAAGTCAGTTCAAGGTGTTTTACGAATTTCATTTCACCGACAAACTCAAGGAAAGCGGCATCACTTTTCGTGAACACGCCACGCTCTACTCCACCAGTGATTACATGGCCGTCCACTACGACCATGGCACCGGCATCGCCGTAGCTGATGTGGATGGCGACGGACTCTACGATATTTACTTCGTCAGCCAACTTGGTGGCAACGAATTGTGGCGCAATCTCGGCAATGGAAAATTTGAGAATATCAGCGAGCAAGCCGGCGTCGGTATGAAAGGCCGAGTCAGCGTGGCCGCGTCCTTTGGCGATGTCGACAATAGCGGCCACCAGGATCTTTATGTCACCACCGTCAATGAAGGGAATGTTCTTTTTCAAAACGACGGCCACGGCCATTTCAAAAACATAACTCACGAAGCCGGACTTGATCTCGTGGCCCACTCCTCTGGCTCTTTCTTTTTCGACTACGACAACGATGGTCTGCTCGACCTGCTCGTTTGCAACGTCGGCGTTTACACCACTGACCAAAAGGATGCCGACGGAGCTTACGTTGGCCTTCGCGACGCATTTTCCGGTCACTTGCATCCCGAACGCTTCGAGCATCCGGTGCTGTATAAAAACCTTGGTCACTATAAATTCAAGGATGTCACCGCAGAAGTGGGACTCGATCCTAAGGGCTGGTGCGGCGATGCCACCTTCGCGGATTTGAAAGGCGATGGATTCCCGGGAATTTATTTCCTGAATATGCAGGGCGCGGGACATTATTTCGAAAATGAAGGCGGCAAAAAATTCGTAGAGAAAACCCAGAACTACTTTCCTAAAACTTCCTGGGGCAGTATGGGGGTGAAATTTTTTGATTACGACAATGATGGCCGCATGGATCTGCTGGTCACCGACATGCACTCCGACATGATGGAGGAGCAGAGCCCCGAGCACGAAAAAGAGAAAATCACTTCTCATGCGCCAGATGATGCGCTCGGCGCTCCCGCCGATAAATTTATCTTCGGCAATTCCTTGTACCACAATTTGGGCGACGGTAAGTTTGAAGAGGTTTCCGACAAAATGGGGGTCGAGCAGCTCTGGCCCTGGGGTTTCAGCGTTGCAGATCTCAACGCGGACGGCTATGAAGATATTTTCATCACCGCGGGCATGAATTTCCCTTTCCGCTATGGCATTAATTCCGTATTGCTCAATAATCGCGGAGCGAAATTTCTCGATTCCGAATTTCTACTGGGCGTTGACCTTCGTCAGACGCCTTACACTCCCTGGTTTGTCATGGATTGCACCAACCCCTCAGTTTAGGGCCTCTGGGACAAGCGGTTTGCCAGGGTCAGACGCAAAAAGTCACGGTCTGGGGCCAAAATCAGCGCGTCGGTAATCTTTGACCTCGATAACGACGGCGACCTGGACATCGTCACCAATGATTTCAACTCCGAGCCTATGGTGTTGATCAGTGATCTGGCGCAGCAAAAGAAAATTCACTGGCTTAAAGTTGTGCTCGTCGGAACCAAATCCAATCGCAACGGCTTAGGCGCGACCGTTCGCGTGCACAGTGGCGGACAAACAATACTCGCTACAACGACGGCAAGTCTGGCTATTTGTCACAAAGCGTTCTGCTTTATATTTCGGTCTGGGCGATACTTCAAAAATCGATAGCATCGAAGTCGCCTGGCCTTCCGGTCGCAAACAAGTCCTCCGCAAAGGCCTGACTGATAACCAGACGCTCAAGATCACCGAGCCGGATAAATAGTTCATCCCGTAGCCCGGAATTAGCCTGCCACCGCTTTGATCATTCACGACAGCCACCGCGCCATCCTTGCGCTTATACGGTCTTCCCCCGATAGGCACCACTCATGTGCAGGATAAAATTACAAGCCGGGTAATGCAGTTACGCCATTGACCTTCGAGAGAATTGAGGAAGTATGCTTAAATTTCTTTACACCTCGGCCTTGAGCCTGCTTTGTGTGCATGCGGCGTACGCCGTTCCGCAACAGCGCGAACGCACACAAGATACGCAGTCGCCATCCCTAATAAATATCCGCGTCTCGCGAACGGTGCAGGCCGTGAACTACCGCGACAGGGCTTCCACCAAGATCGATTTTCGAGGTACGCCGCTCATGCCGCGCGCCCAGGAAAAGCCGACATTCAGGCCAAGGGCGGGCGTGTGGCAATTAGAGCTGAGTTCGATCACCTCGAACTGCCGTCCACTTTTGGTTCCGCCTATTTGACCTACGTTCTGTGGGCCATTTCACCCGGGGCACCCGCTGATAATTTGGGCGAGGTCGTCCTTGAGGGCAGCAAGAGCAAACTCGCAGTCACCACCAACTTCCAAACGTTTGCCATGATCGTGACCGCTGAGCCGTATTTTGCAGTTAGTTTTCCCAGCGAAGTGGTGGTCATTGAAAATATTGTGCGCGGCGACACCAAAGGTTCCGTAAGCACCGTTGACGCCAAGTTTGAACTCTTAAAGCGCGGCACTTACGACGATATGCGTCTGGAGCGTTTCACTACCGACGCCAGCGCTCCGCTTTCGTTATACGAAGCTCGCAACGCCATGCGCATTGCGAAAGCCCAAGGAGCCACTCAATGCGCCCCCGATTTTTGCGGCTAAAGCCGAAGACGCCATGCGGCGAGCCGAGGATTACCAGTTACGCAAGCAACATAAAGCTGTGCCAACGGCTGCAAGGGAAGCAGTGCAAGACGCGGAGGATGCGCGCAACATCGCCGTAAAACGCCAGGAAGATGAGCGCGTCGCGCAACAACAGCGCGAAGCGGATGAGCAGGCACGCCGCGCTAAGGCCGCTCAGGAAGACGAGTCGCAGCGTCGCGCGGAAGCTGAGCGCCAGCAACTGCAAGCAGAAGTAGCGGCAGCGCAGGAAGCCAAGGCTCGTGCTGAGGCCGATGCCCAGCGTGAAAAAACAGCCATGCTGCAGGAACAGCAGGCTCGCGAGCAGGCAGCTTTAGCCTCGCAACAAGCCGCGCAATCCGCACAGCAAGCTCAGGATGCCCAATCGCAAGCCCAACAAGCGCAGCAACAGGCTCAACTCGCCCAACAACAGGCCGCCCAATCCGAACGCGACAAGCAGGAACTACGCGCCAAGCTCCTTCAACAATTCAATCGCATTCTTGAAACTCGCGACACCGTGCGCGGTTTGGTCGTTAATATCGGCGACGTATTATTCGACACCGGAAGATACACCTTGCGTCCGCCTGCGCGCGAAGCCCTAGCCAAGCTGTCCGGCATTGTGCTCGCCTATCCGGGATTGAAACTGACCGTCGAGGGACACACCGATTCCACCGGCACCGCGGCATTCAATCAGAAGTTATCTGAGCAACGTGCAATGACTCTGCTGATGATCTCGTTCAGCAAGGCGTGGACATGAATTCCGTAACGGCCGCCGGCCTTGGCGAAGGTATGCCCGTCGCCGATAATTCGACCGCAGCCGGGCGCCAAAAAAATCGGCGTGTGGAAATTATCGTTAGTGGGGAAGCGATTGGCACCAGGATCGGCGGCCAGTCCGGGGACCAACCACCACAATAAGTAAATAATCCAATCCAGACACAAAAAAGCGCGCCGGAATCTCCAGCGCGCTTTATCTTTATCAGCTCTTCTTGGTATCCATCTTGAGGTTCACAACAATTTCTTTGCGGCTTTCAAAGCTCGAAATCGTGCGCGTGGGAGACTTCGCGCCATCCTTTTCGGCGTGCAGTTCAAAGTCCGTATTGGGATCCAAGCCGCTGAACCTGTAATTTCCGGTCTCGTCCGCGATGTAGCTGCGCACCGCGTTGGTCCGGGTATTTTTCAGGAACACCACCGCAGTAGCTATCGGCGTGTCCGCTTTATCCGTAACAATGCCGTGGACGCTGCGGAGTTGCGACTCGTGCTTGGCCTCTTGAGCGCTGGCGAACGAAGCCAACAATAACAGTGCTATTACCAGTCCAACCAGCTGGCCGCGCGCTTTCCATTTTTTGCCCCCGCTGATCCGCTGCATATGTAACACAACGTTCTCTTCCGATTGCCCGTTTACCGCTTGGGATTGTTTGGCGAATCCTTTGCTCGGCGGCGATCTGTAATCGGGCCCTTTAGGCACGCGCACTGCGAATTCTCCACGAGAATTTGCATACGTCTCCCAGTGGGGTTTCTTTTGATCGGCCCTGCGGATTCGTAATTTAACGCTCGGCAACGCCAGTCCACGCTCATCGAAAACCGTTCCGCGAATTACCAAATCGCCCGCATGACTATGTTTGGATTTTCGCGCCGACGAAGACTCGGAAGCGGCGGGCTGCGTAGCGGTCCCAGACGGTGTCCCCGCATCCTGTCCGGCAAATAGAGGCAGGCAGGCAGTCAATCAAGAGAACCGCGAGAATGATGACACACCGTTTGCGATGCATCATTTCCTCCGCGTATTTGGATGATGGCCCAACCACTGAAGATGCCACACTGCGAAAGTCGCCCTCACTCTTCGTCTAACTCTTCCTCTTCTTCTTCCTCGTCGAGTAAATCTCCGTTTTCGGCGACCTCGACTCCCTCTTCTTCGTCGTCCTCATCGTCTTCTTCCTCATCATCGGAAATGATGTTGAGGTGAACCGGGTGAGTCTGCGAGACTTCCAGCTCCGATTCGCACTCCGGGCAACTGAGAATCTCGCCTTCTTCTACTTCGTCTTCATCCACATCTATTTCGGTGGCACACTCGGGGCAGCGAATCACGGCTCCATCCTCCATCGATTTGTTAGCCCGGCAGCCCGCGAAGCCCGCATTACTGCCGTGAGCGTATTATATACTCCGCAGTATGAAGTCAACTGTGTAGGTACTGTACATGTGCGGAAAAAATTGGGCACGAAATGTGCCCCGGTAATCGGTTCCCGCTTTAATAATGGCTTCTTCCCGCGAATATCCTGAGCGCCCCCTGGTTGGTGTGGGTGGTGTGGTCATTGATAACGGCCGCGCCCTATTGATCCGGCGGGCCAGCGAACCCCTGCGCGGCGAGTGGTCCATTCCCGGCGGCATGCTTGAGTTGGGGGAAACCCTGGAGCAGGGCGTTGCCCGTGAGCTACTCGAGGAAACCGGCTTGCAGGTCCGGGTGCTCGAGCAATCGAGGTGTTCGAGCGTATTGTATACGCGCCGAAAGGAGAAAGTCGCGGTGGCGACGGCCCGGAGCGGCCGCGTTTCCATTACGTCATCGTCGATTATCTTTGCGGGCGCATCAGCGGTGAACACGCCGCCGCGAGTGATGTCACCGATGTGGTATTTGCGCGGGAAGAAGAACTAGACAGCTTTAGCTTGACCGAAACGGCTTTGCGCATTCTGCATAAGGCTTTCGCCATGGATCGCGTGCGCCAACGCGCAGGTGAAGGATCGTAGGTTACGCAGCCGGCAAGGTTCCCCGCGTGCGTTCGCGTTTGGTGAATTCCTGCACCGCCATGTGCAGATCGCTGGCGGTGAAATCCGGCCAGCGTTTTTGAAGAAAAACAAATTCCGCGAAAGCGCATTCCCACAACAAAAAATCAGAAAGCCTTTGTTCCCCGCCAGTGCGGATCAGCAAGTCCACGTCCGTCGACCCGCCCCGAAAGTCCACCAGAATCTTTCCGAAGGCGTCACAAGATAATTCCGTCACTTTGTAAAAGCGGCAAGCCGCCTGATAGATCGCTTCCCGCGCGGAGTAATCGATAGCCAGGCGGAGGTGCAACCGGTTGCCTCCCGAGGTCGCAGCCTCGGCATCCCCAATTGCCTGACGCAAATTAATGGGCAAACGGTCGCGCCGTCCAATCACTGTTAAACGCACCCCTTCTTCCATGCAGTGGGACGTTTCGGCTAGTAAATATTCGTGCAGAAGCCGCAGAATCCCTGCAATCTCCTGTGTAGGCCTCTGCCAATTGGCGGAAGAGAGCGCGAATAAAGTCAAAGTGTGAATCCCCAAATTGGGTGCCGCTTCGATAATCTCTCGCGCGGTTTCCGCCCCGGCGCGATGGCCGGCCGATCGAGGGAGTCCCTTGCTGGTAGCCCATCGCCCATTGCCATCCGAGATGATCGCCACGTGGATGCCGCTGCTGTTCGGTCGCGTGTTAGAACCAGATTCGATCGAAGTTAAAGAGGACATCGCCGCCTCGCCCACAATTTAGTAAGTGCAAACTACTCTGTAATACAAAGTAAATCCACACAACAAAAAATAAGTCGCGGCGGTTCCGTGCTTATTTCTCCCGCGTCGCCCGGATTAATGCTTCCATGTGATTGAGGTAGCGTTCCAGCGCTTTGCGCCCAGCTCCAGCCAGCCGGTATTCCGTCTTAGGCAAGCGCCCGTCGAAGGACTTGCTGCACACGATGTAGCTGGCCTCTTCCAACTTGCGTGCATGCACGCTCAAATTTCCGTCGGTGGTCTTCAAAAGCGCTTTCAATTCGTTGAACGTCAACGAACGGTTCACCGCCAGCGCGCTTACGATGCCCAGCCGGATGCGCTCGTGAATCAGCCGGTCGAGATCCGGCGAAACCGCCTCGCGCGTTTGTTCACGCACCGTGGCCGGCGCATCCTCGCGCGGCCTGGAACGTGTCACGCGGTCTTGAGGAACTGCAGAAGATTTAGTCATGTCGTTACCCTCCGTAGTGACGGGCGATCCATATGCCGAAGGCGATTTGCACCACTCCAAAGCCCGCGGCCATGAAGTAGTTCCCCCAAGCCAACGGCGCGAACAACGCGCATCCGCCCAGGCCCATCAGGCACAGTCCCATCACCGGTACTACCCGTACAGAAAAAGCGCCACCAGTCACTACCGCTGCTCCATACAACAGCAGCCAGACGGCCGGCAACATCGCGATTGATCCCGAACTGTAAAACGCAAAAGTCATCAAGCCACCCACGATGATCGGAGGCGCAAAGCTTAAAAGAAATTTTCGGCCAGGACCCGAGAAGAGTTTTGAGTTGGCGCGATGCGCTTTGGTGGCTGCCGCAGGGGCGGCGATCGCCACCGCGATGAACGCCTCCACCAGCCAAACGCCAAACCAGGCACGCGGCGTGCTCTGCAGGGAAGCGATACCCGCCGCAATCACCGCGGTAATCCCCATCGCCACGCCGCCCCATCCGGGAACGGCGGTAAATTCGCCGCCGATTCCATGGTTTCGCGTATGTAGCGAAGATGGTCGGCCGCCCGTGCATCGATAGGGATGGGGCCGGTTCTGGGAGCGGGAACGGAGCTGGTCTTTAACATGAGAGAGTCAGCGTAGCCAATTGGGCATAGTCAACTTTGACGGCTTCCGCATACCAAGCAAACTAGCAGGCCCGCCAGAACCTGTCAAGTACTTTATGGTACAAAGTACATCAAGCCGCTGCCACTCTCCGCGCCGTCCGTGCATACCGTCCGCTCATCGAATTCCAGCGAATGGTAAAGATATCCGCGAACATTTTGAGGCTGTCTCCCAGCATGTTGACTTTCGTGGCTTCTGAATGACCCCAGCGCACCGGAATTTCGATAGCTCGCAGTCCGTAATGTCTCGCCAGGTAAAGCAATTCCGGATCAAACCCGAATCCTTCAATGCGCTGTTGCTCAAAAATAATCCGGCAGCGCTCCCGCCGAAAAGCTTTGAAGCCGCATTGCGTATCCACGAACGGTAAGCGCAACACCATACGCACAATTTTATTGAAAATGATGCCGGCGGTTTCACGGAAAATCGATTGACGAGTGCTGATCAAACTCCGATCCATGGCTCGCGATCCGATGGCCACGTCGTAGCCATTATTTAGCGGCCTTAGCAGCTTTTCCGCTTCTTCTATAGGCGCGGAAAGATCCGCGTCGGTGAAAAGCACCATGTCGCCTTGCGCTTCCAGCATCCCCTGTCGCACGCTGTAACCTTTCCCACGATTCGTCCCGTTCGAAAGCACGCGAAGCACCGTTAGTTTCCCGTGAAATGATTCCGCCACTGCCGCGGTGCGATCCGTCGAGCCATCGTCTACCACCAGCACTTCCGTACGCATTCTCAGTGTCGGCAGATATTCAGCAATGCGTTGCAATGTTTCCGGCAGGCGCACCTCCTCGTTGTAGGAGGGAATAATGATGGACAGATCGAAATTGGCTTCGCCCATTATCAGGAAATCGACGGTGAATCGGTCAATTGTACGTTGAAGGTGGTCGCCGTCGAGCCGTGCTCCTGACCGTCGTCCCGGAGTACGCCGTGGAGGGCGACGACAATAACGGTCTAAAAAAGGGGCACAGGGTCACCTCCCGATTCTCCGAGGAGTCCGACGAGAGAATCGATCACGATGACAGCCCATCCACTCAGGCCCGGCCGCCTTTTCCCCGGCGGCGGCCTTCGCCGCGGGGGTGGGCGGCCCCTGGAAGACCGGCGAAATCAGTTGCTGGTTCCACTCATCCTTCAGCCGGGCGAGTTTCTTGACGAGCTCCGACTGCGCCGAGGCAAGGTCGTTCGACTCGGCGATGTCGTGGCCAGGTTGTAGAGCTTGAGACGCCCCTGGCGCGGGGCTCGACCAGTTTGTCATCCCCGACCGGGTGGTGAAGCTGGCGCTGCTGCCGTGCGCCAGAAGAGGGCCTGGTGGGTGGACCGGCGCGGTCGCCGCGCAGGTATGGAGATCAGGTCCACCGTCG
>CAVPKZ010000098.1:0-12269 GCA_963705755.1 uncultured Acidobacteriota bacterium
GAAGGTAACTTGAAGTTGCCTGAGTGGCGGTCGCGGACATGCCCTCTCCGCCGCGAAAGTCCCTTACAAACAATTAGAGCAAGGACGGTGAAGAATCGCGGCAAATTCAGTATAGGGAGTTGAGGAAAGCGATGCAAGTTTAGCGCCGAAAAGCAATACCGTATGTAATGCGAAAGTGTAAGGGATTTATTTCGTTCTGCTGCATAACTGGCTAGTACAATTTAGCTAGCGCCAATTAGCTTGACAAAGGAACGAGCATTGTTGTATTCCAGCACGCGGTTTTAACCCACACTACATGAATCCAAGTTTCAGTTTGGTTACCGAGTTGAACGCCTGGCGAGTGCCTTGAGCACCGACGAAGAAGCTGGTAAAAAACTTTCTCTGCAATCGGTAGCTGATCGCATCGCAAAATCGTTGAGCGTGAAACCCGATGAAGTGGCGATCATGGGATTGTCAACGCGGTGGAAACATCTCTATTTTTGGCGCCCGAGGCGCTGCATAAGGTTGGATACATACCGTTATCGAGCAATTCGGCGTTAGCGGCTCGCACCGCCAGAGAAAGCCGGCCGGAAATGAACAACAAATTCGCGGCAGTGCGGCACGCGAGTGTTTTTGAAGGCATAAAAGTCGGAAACGCGAGCGCTGAAGCGATTCAGAAAATTATCAGCGCTCCAATTTTGTCGGATGGAAGAGTCGTGGGGATTATCCAGATCAGTCGCAAGGGCACGAGCCTCACGACAGCCGGTCCGGATTTCACGCCGACTGATTTAGGGCAGATTTTGGCACTTTGCAAACCGTTGGGAAAACTTTTGCGACACGTCGCGCAGGCACGAAAGAGTAACGCGCGGTTAAATTATGTTTTTATTAGCTCCAAATGCGTTGCAAGCACTGGAATTGCGTTGACAGTGCAATACCTTCTTGTTACTTTTCCACAGCGGAAAATTTTTTCTATTAACTAACTCACGGAGGCACGGCCACCCGGTCCATGGCGTTTGTCGCTAAAAAGATTTTCCTCACTAAAGGCGTCGGTAAACATCGCGAAAGGCTTTCCAGTTTTGAGCTGGCCTTGCGCAACGCAGGAATTGCGGCGTGTAACATCGTACGGGTTTCCTCCATCTTCCCTCCCAACTGCAAATTAATCTCGCGCAGCGAAGGATTGAAACACATCAGGCCCGGGCAAGTTGCTTTTACGGTCATCAGCGAGAATTCCACCAAGGAAGCGCACCGCTTGATTGCCGCCAGCATCGGTTTGGCATTGCCAAGCGATAAATCCATGTACGGATATTTGTCGGAGCATCATTCTTTCGGGGAAACGGAAGAAGTGGCTGGCGAATATGCCGAAGAGTTGGCTGCGGAAATGCTGGCGACCACGCTGAACGTGGAATTCGATCCGGATTTGTCTTTCGACGAGAAAAAAGAAGTTTATCGGATTTCAAATAAAATCGTGCGGACCATGAACGTCACGCAGTCGGCGGTGGGCGACAAGCGCGGTTTGTGGACTACTGTGCTGGGCGCGGCAATTTTGATTGGCGAAGACGACTAGTTCGATAGCGATTCTGAAACAGTCGGCGCGAGTTTTTCCGAGAGCACTTCCCTTTTACCAAATAGTTTTCGTTCTGGCGCAATTTTTGGTTATTTCCGTTTGAAATAGCCAACGCGATCGAGCACCGCGCCGACAATAAGTGGAAGAGCCACGGTGGCGTCATCAAAAACTTCCGCCAACATGCCGCCTTCCTCGCGGGGAACAAATTTTCCCCACGAAACCGCTTCCGTATAAGTACTGCCGCTGAGGCTGCCCCAATGCACGGGTTCCGGACAAATGCGGACGCCGTAATTGTAGCGTTTCAGCGGAATTTCTTTGTAACCGCGACGCGCAAGAAGCTCCGCGTACACACCGAATTGTTGCGCCCAGTTGCGGGGCACTCCGCCACCACGGTAAAAATGCCCATGCGTTTGGTGGCGAGCATGGTGTTGGCAAATTTCTCAAAATCTTCGAAGGGATCGAAGCGCAGCAACGGCCGCTTGTCTCGCAGACGAAGAATCTTGTGAAGCGCGAAATCGATGCCCAGCTCAGAATCCGAGAAGGCCGGGACAAAAACAGGGACATTTTTCTCATAAGCGGACTTAAGAATTCCCCGCCCGGGCAATGTTTTATGCAAGTATTCGCCGATGCGTTGATGCACTTTCCAGCTGCAAACGGTTTCTTCCGCATCCCAATTGTTCAGCACCCGTTCCATCACTTTTTCGACGTGATCAAGATTTGATTCGGGGTTCGAGCGAATCGTAAACACGGTTGTAGCCGGCTTGAAAAAGTTCGCTGTCGTCCATTTTCTTGTCGTCGTAGCGGAAATGGGAGCGTCCGGTAGCCTCGACAAGGCCGTGGGCCATCAATGCGCCGGTAGAAATGACCGCCTTCACGATTCCGGACTCGATGAGGTCGCAAAAAATTAACCCCATTTTGCCGACGGTGAGAGCGCCGGAGAGGGTCATGGCTACAAAGCAGTCTTTATCGCGCGCCATGGCTTCCAAAACGTCGGCGGCGTCGCCAATCTGCCGGCCGGTGAAAGCGGTGTCGCCCATGGCGCGCACCAATTCATCGATGGTGCGGCATTTCGAAAGATCCAACGGGAAAATCGGCCGCAACTTATCGCTGACGGGATCGTGAAGCACGCGGCCGGTTGCTGATTTCTTGGACTGCTTCGCCATTGCATCTCCTGGATATCAAATGCTACGACAGTCGCCGCGAAGTGCGCACAAATTTCGCGCGACATCATTGGTGTTGAACTGTGCACAGATTGATAGTACAAACTCGCCAAGAAAGGAAGAACAAAACAGCGCGGCGGCGAGTTTGAACGAACATGTTAAAATTCTTTCATGGCGGATAAATTTACCATCGGATTGGTGCAAATGAAATGCACGACGGATGCGGAGGAAAATCTCGCGCGTGCCATCGAGAAAATACGCGAAGCGGCCGCACGCGGAGCGCAAGTCGTTTCGCTGCATGAATTATTTCGCAGCGAGTATTTTTGCCGCACCGAAGATGCGGAGTTGTTTAATCTGGCTGAACCGGTTCCCGGAGCCACGACCGAGAAATTGGCGAAGATCGCAAAAGAATGTAACGTGGCGCTGGTGATTTCGCTGTTCGAACGACGGGCGGCGGGAATTTATCACAATACCTGCGCGGTGCTGGATGCGGATGGGACGTTTCTTGGTAAATACCGCAAAATGCACATTCCAGACGATCCTCTATATTATGAAAAATTTTATTTCACGCCTGGCGATCTCGGTTTTCCCAATTTCGACACTAAATATGCGCGCATTGGCGTGCAAATTTGCTGGGATCAGTGGTATCCGGAAGGTTCACGACTGATCGCCTTGAGCGGTGCACAGGTGATTTTCTATCCCACTAGCATTGGTTGGCACCCGCACGAAAAGGAGCAGTTCGGACCGTCGCAGCTGGACGCGTGGAAGACTATTCAGCGTAGCCATGCGATTGCCAACGGAGTCTACGTCGCGGTAGTGAACCGTGTGGGCTTTGAAGGCGGTCTCGTGAAGGGCGACGCGGGGCTGGAGTTCTGGGGAAATTCTTTTGTGGCCGATCCTTTTGGCAAGGTCATTTCGCAAGCGTCGAATGATCGCGAAGAAATATTGGTGGTCGAGTGCGATCCTGCGATGAGTGAGGATACGCGCCGGAACTGGCCGTTTCTACGCGACCGGCGTATTGATGCGTACCAGCCGATTCTCAACCGTTGGCTCGCGGAATAATGCCGCAGTCCCGCGTTAGCTCCAAAAATTCTACAACCCCTAGCGACCTCCAGTACCGCATGCCGGCGGAATGGGAGCCGCACGAAGCCACATGGCTCGGCTGGCCGCATGAAGTCACGGACTGGCCGGGAAAATTCACGACGATTCCCTGGGCGTTTGCGGAGATTGTGCGGCTGCTGTCAGAAGTGCAGCGTGTTTTTCTGCTGGTTGAAAATCGCGCGGCGGAAGTGCGTGTGCGCGCCATCCTGAAGAAGGCGGGAGCGAATCTTAGCGCTATAGATTTTCTTCGAGTGCCCACCGATCGCGGCTGGATGCGCGATTCTGGACCCATCTGCGTTCGAAATGATGATGGCGACGTGGCCTACAATCATTTTTCTTTTAACGGGTGGGTGAAATACCCAAATCATAAGAAGGACGCGCTGGTGGTGGAAAAGGCGAATCGCCAACTGAAACACCGTCTCTGGCAACCCATGCATAAAGGAAGGCGCGTGGTGTTGGAAGGCGGAAGCCTCGACGTGAACGGCCGCGGAACGCTGCTGACCACCGAAGAATGTCTGCTTAGCAAGACTCAGGAGCGCAATCCAGGGTTCGCGCGCGAGGATTACGCGGAAGTATTTCGCACATATCTCGGAGTTAAAAAGGTGCTTTGGCTGAACCGCGGAATTGCCGGAGATGATACGCACGGGCATGTGGATGATCTGGCGCGTTTCGTAAACCCGAACACGGTAGTAACCGTTGTGGAAGACGACAAGGCCGACGAGAACTACGCGCCTTTGCAGGAAAATCTCGCAAGGCTAAAGCAAATGACGGATCAGGAAGGGACTGCGCTGCGCGTCGAAACGTTACCGATGCCTAAAGCGGTTTATTTCGACGGTCAGCGGCTCCCGGCGAGCTACGCAAATTTTTATATCGCCAATGGACTGGTGCTGGTTCCGACGTTTAACGATAAAAGCGATCGTGTAGCACTGAATAAGCTGGCGGAACTTTTCCCTGACAGAAAAGTTGTGGGGATTGCTTGCCGCGATCTCGTGTTGGGACTGGGCACGATCCATTGCATGACGCAGCAGCAGCCTGCGTGAGGTCTGCGACCTGGGTGAATGAAATTTGGTTAATCAAACTCCACGAGATAGAGCCAGCGTTTGGCGGTTTCGGATGCAATTCGAAACACTCGCTGAGTTACCCGGACTGTTATGGAAATGTTATTGGGCAGACCCTGACTTTGATAGACTAACCGCCATTATTGGGGCGACAGAGACAGGCTTTGCGGAGGCACCATGATGGCGACAATGTTGGCTACATTTTTTGAACAGCGCGTAGTGGTAGTGGAATACCAGCGCAGCATACTGGGCTGGATAATAATCGGCTTGATCGCCGGATGGCTGGCGGGAAAGATTTCGCGGGGCGAAGGATACGGCTGTATCACTGACGTCGTGCTGGGATTAGTGGGATCACTTCTCGGTGGATGGATATTTATGCGCCTTGGAATCCTTGGCGGCGGATTTATTTATTCGCTGGCTGCGGCAACTTTAGGCGCGTTCATTCTCGTTTCTATCGTGCATCTGATTGCCGGCAGTCGAACATAAACACTAGCTTCGCGCATCCAACATGATAAAGCGCGGGGTACTACAGAAACTACCTAACAGGCGCTGTACATCTGCTTCTTTCGCGGCCATCTAGCGTTTATGCATCGCGACCGTCCGTTGGTCACGACCGCACTATGATACGATCCAGCAACGAGTTTTGGAGATGACTTGAGTAACGTTTCATTGAATAAAAGTTCGCAATCCCTCACGGTAATTCCCCTCGGCGGTTTAGGCGAATTCGGAATGAACATGATGGCCCTGCGGTTTGGCGAGGACATTATCGTCATCGACGCGGGCATGATGTTTCCGGAGTCGGAGCTGCTGGGCGTAGACCTGGTCATCCCGGACATTACGTATTTAAAGCAGAACCGCGCGAACGTTCGCGCCATCGTGCTGACGCACGGGCATGAAGATCACATCGGCGCGCTACCGTACATTTTGCGCGATCTGAACGTGCCGGTGTACGGCACGCGCTTCACGCTGGCTCTGGTAAAAAAACGGCTGGAAGAAGCGGGGCTGCTGCAATCCACGACGCTGCGCGAAGTATTACCCGGCCGCAGAGTAGAAATCGGGCCATACGAAGTGGAATTTATTTCCGTGACGCACAGCACGATCGATTGTGTAGCGCTCGCGATACGCACACCGGTCGGAGTGATCATTCATACCGGCGACTTCAAGATTGATCAGACGCCGGTGGGCGGCGTGCCCTTTGATCTGCACGCATTTGCGCGCTATGGAAACGAAGGCGTGCTGGCGCTTTTTAGCGATTCCACCAATGTGGAGCGCCCGGGGTTTACGCCGTCGGAGCGGGCGATCGTCCCGCGTATCGAGGAGCTTTGCCGGTCAGCGCCGCGGCGCGTGATTTTGTCGTGCTTCGCGTCTTCCATCCATCGCATTCAGCAGGTCATTGATATCGCTTCGCGCGTGGGACGCAAAATCGCGTTCGTGGGGCGCAGCATGGTCGACAACGTGGAAATCGCACACTCACTGGAGTGTCTGCGGATTCCGGACGGCATGGTGGTGCGGCCGCAGGATATTCGCGGCTTCGATCCCAAGAAAATTGTGATTCTGGCCAGCGGCAGCCAGGCGGAGCCGATGTCTTCGCTGTCACGAATCGCGGTGGACAATCACCGGTTCGTTTCGGTAGACGAAAACGATTCGGTGATACTTTCAGCGCGCATTATTCCGGGCAACGAAAAAGCAATTTTTCGAATGCTGGATCACATGTTCCGCAGGCGTGCGCTGGTTTACTACGACAACTCCGCGGGCACGATTCACGTCTCCGGTCATGCCAGCCAGGAAGAACAAAAGCTTTTGCTGCAACTGGTGAAGCCGAAATATTTTATTCCGGTGCACGGCGAATACCGCCATCTTTTCAGGCACGCTGCGCTGGCGCACCAGATTGGCTGCGTTTCCGGCGAGATTTTACTGCTCGAAGACGGCAAAACTATCGAGTTCACCGAAGATGGCGCGCACCGCCGCGACCCGGTGACGGCTGGGCGGGTGTGCGTGGATTCCGGTTCACTGGAAGAAATCGAAGAGGTGGTGATACGCGACCGCAAGCATCTTTCCGAGGATGGCGTGGTGGTGTCCATCATCGCCATTGATAAACACACCGGAAAAATGGAATCGCATCCGGAGATCGTGACTCGCGGATTGATGAGCGACAATGGCCAGGAATTAATTGCCGGCGCCCGCGCAGTGATTATTAATACCGTGGAGCAATCCAACGCGGAAGAAAAATCTGACTGGGGCGTCATCAAGGAAAAAATTCGCGTGGACCTGAAGCGTTACATTAATAAACACACGTCCAAGCGCCCGCTGATTTTGCCGGTGATTCTGGAAGTCTAGCGCAGCATTTTTGTAATGGCTGATTCAATTCCATCCACTCAGGAAAATGTGTCTGGTAGGCTCGCTAACGGGGGCGTGGCCGGTCCGGAGTCATCCCTTCCGGCGGGGCACTTTGGCCAGGCTGCGTTTATTTTCATCTTTATAACGATTCTGTTGGATTTTCTGGCGCTGGGCATAATTGCTCCAGTCCTGCCCAATCTGATCATTCAATTCAAAGGCGGCAACATCGCGAGTGCCGCGAGCGTCACCGGATACTTTGGATTCGCATGGGCCACCATGCAATTTATTTTTTCTCCTGTTTTGGGGGCATGGTCGGATCGCTTTGGGCGGCGGCCGATTATTCTGATCTCCTGCGCGGGGTTGGGGTTCGACTACATTTTAATGGCGCTGGCGCCGACGCTGGGCTGGCTGTTTGTGGGCAGAGTCATTTCCGGGATTACCACTTCCAATATTTCCACGGCGTTTGCTTACGTTACTGATGTAACGCCACCGGAGCGCCGCGCCAAACAATTCGGATTGATCAGCGCGGCATTTGGACTTGGATTCATTATCGGCCCGGCGGTGGGCGGGCTACTGGGCAACGTGCATCTGCGACGCCCGTTCTGGATCGCGGCGGGGCTAAGCCTGGCAAATGCGATTTATGGATTTTTTATTTTGCCGGAATCGCTGCCGCCGGAGCGCCGCGCGAAAAAAGCGTGGCACATGGCGAATCCGCTGGGCTCCTTGACCCTTTTGCGTTCGCATCCCGAACTTGGCGGCCTGGCCATTGTTACGTTTCTTTATTATTTGGCGCACCAAGTACTGCCTTCGATTTTTGTGCTGTATGCAGATTACCGCTACGGATGGAGCGAGCGCACCATCGGACTTTCGCTCGCGACCGTGGGATTATTAGTTGTATTGCTGATCAGCGACACTGGAGACCACACCACGGCCATCAACCTGCTCACTGCGGTTCTCGCCGACCAAATCCGCATCCTCGGCGCAGAACACCCTGACACACTACAAACCCGGCACAATCTCGCACTCACACACGGCATCGCCGTAGACTGCATGGCGCGGCGCAGGCATTTGCCAAACTTTACAACTACGAGGTCCGCATCTTCAGTGCAGACCAACACCATGGCATCCAAAAGGACTCGGAGCTATGGCCGAACAATGGAAGCTCTTTGCAACTGGAGATGCACGCCCGATTAGTACTCCTGTAACTACTCGGATCAGGCACACACCGGCAAGCGATGACAAGCTGGCGACCAAGCCACCAAGTGGCATGCGCGCAGGCGGGTAGCTGGGCGAAGCAGTGTTTCACCATCAGCCCAGCGACCGATGGTATGTCGGCTGGGAGCAGGGCGGGGAGCAAATGGGGAGCAGACATGCGCGTTGAACGGTCCTGAACTGCATTCAACGGCTCTGAACAGAACCGCGCCGACCTGCGGAAGTCACGTTTCTGCAGGTCGGCGCATTGTGGCGTCCTTGGTTCACACCTATGGTCTTCCAAGTGAGCTCAACGGACCTCAACTACATCAAACCGCAGGTCAACGGCCCTGAACGGACCATGTAGCGACCCCCCGCTGTATCGGGTGAGCTCTTCGTACCCCTGCGGAGCATCTGGCGGACAAGCCTCCGTTTGCGAACGCACACGCACGCGATGAGCGGCCAGCGCGCCGCAGACCTTCAACACCCCAGACGACCAGCGCGATCCGCGCTCCAGCACCCGCGAGGCCGGGTTTCGCCTCGGCGCATCTCCGCCTGCGACCACGCGCGTTGAGGAATGCGCCGCCCCCGCTCGTCGCCAGCCGACGCCCTTGGCACCCGGGAGGATCAGGTCCTACACGTGCCCGCCGCCACGCGTCGCCCGGCTCAGGTCACAGCAAACGCTTGAGCGCCTGGGTGAGGCCGACGCCCTTGGCGTGACTGAGCAGGCGGGTGCCGGGCTCTCGGTCTCCCCAGGTCTTGATGCCCTTGCGGTGCGTGCGGTCCTCGCTATAGCGCTTCTCGAAGTCCATCGCCTGGACGTCACCCGCGCTCAGTTCACCCACCAGTGATCGTGCGTGCTGAAGCAAGTGACCTTTCCGTACTCGGTCCGAAGGACCTCTTCTTCCCACATCACGACCTTCTGCAATGTGCCGTCGGGCAGCAGGATCACGTAATGCTGTTGGTGCGTCGTCTCTTGGAGCTTGCCGTCGCGGATCTTGTGTTGCGCTCGATGTGGTGATGCCGGTGCTCCAGTACCCAGTGCGCCCCGGCCACTTCCACCCTGCGGTCCACCGCCACACGCTCGGCCTTGTCGACGAGCTTGGTAAACAGCCCGAAGGGGCCGTGGGCGGTCTCCACCTTCTTCGTGGTGTCACGATATTCGTGCACCGTGTAGCTGAAGGGCTGCTCACGGGACTTTCGGGTTTCGCGGGCCACCCGCTTCGCGTAGGCGCGGATGCGGGGCCATTCGATGCTGCTGGCGTCGTAGGCATTTCTGTTCGGCACAGCGGTTCCTCCCGGCTCGGCTCGTCTGGGGGAATCCGAAACCGTCGACGAGTTCCGTTACCCGAAAATTCTCCGCCGGTGGCACCGAAATTCCGTTACCCGGCCACTGAAAGCCGGGTTTGTGACATCCGGAGCCGGAACAGCGATCAAGTAGTCACTACTGTAGACCTCAGCTGGAACGGAAACCCACCATGCTGAACCACCAGATGACCAGGACAACGGCACAGCACACGGGCAGTGGACCTGGCAGTTCTGGACCACGATTGGGCTGGTGGTCGCCTTCGCAGTGCTGATCGCCGTGATGTTCGCCTATGCCGGTGGCAGCGAAACGCTGGCAGCGCCGCATCTTCCTGTTCAGCGCGCTGGAGGCGATCGTCTTCACTGCTGTCGGCTGGCTCTTCGGCGAGGTGCACCGGTCGGCCGCCGAGACCGCCCGGCACGACGCCGCGAACGCCAAGCAGGAGGCGCACGACGCGAAGACCGAGACGCTGTCCGAGGTCCGGGAAGCCGAGGCCGCGCAGCGGCATGCCGTAGAGCAGCTCAAGGGCAAGGTCGTGCGCAGTGCGGTTCGCAGTGCGTCTGGGTGGCGGCCGAGAGCGGAATGCGAGACGCGCACGCTTCCGGTCAGAACGACCCGCAGTTGCGCGTGCTCGGCCCTGCTCGACGAGCTTGACGAGTGAGCCATCGCCTCGACGACCTCGGCACGCCGTGCCCGGGCACGCTGCAGGCCGTCCCGGTTACGCGGGTTGTCCGGCAGGGACTCCCGCGCCACGATCGCCGTCAGGCACTTGGACCGGCGCATCAGGGAAGTCGCGAGGCTGTCGACCTCCCTGGGTGTCGTGGTAGCCGTCGTGCGCTTGAGGGTGATCGCCCGGTCCACCGCATCGAGGGCCGCCTCGCGCTGCCCGACATCGGAGAGCCGGGCAGAGAGATTGTTCAATGACACGGCGAAAGAGCGCTCGTAGCGAGCTGGCGCGACGTAGGCGAGCCGTTCCCGGATCTCGGCAGCTTCCCGCACCAGTCCCAGCGCCCGGCCGGGGTCAGCCGATCCGATGTAGGCCGCCTGGTTGTTCAGGGACAGCGCCAACCCGGGCAGGTGAACGTCCGGATATCGGGCGGCCAGTTGGCGGCGGAGGACGCGAACGCAATTCGCGATGGCCTTCAGTGCGCTTTCCCGGTCACCACTGCGGGCGAGCCGGACTGCCAGGTTGTTCAGCGACAGCACCAGGCTCGCGACGTTGGCATCGACGTCACCGGCGACCTACCGTTTGATCCGCACCGCCTCCCGGATCGTCTCCAATGCGCTCTCACCGACCGCGGCCAGCCGCACCGCCAGGTTGTTGAGGGACTTGGCCAGCTCCAGCTTCCGAGCGGCGTCGCCGTCCGCCGCCAGCGCCCTGTTCAGCCCAACTGCCTCCCAGGCGTACTCGACGGCTTCACCGGCCCGGTCGACGTTGCCCAGCCGGATACTCATCTCGAGCAAGGACTTGCCCAGCCGGATGTTCGCGGCCGGGTTGCCGGCCGCCAGCCGTCGGTGGATCCCGAGGGCGAAGTTCGTCTGTTCGAACGCCTCGTTGTACCGGCGCGCCGAGCTGAGCCGGATCGCGTACCGGCTGATCAGCTCAGACCGTTCGACCTCCGGCAGTCTGCCCGCCACTTTATGGCACGCTCCGCGAGATTCAGGGCGACGTCGCCGAGCGCGATCGAGACCTCGGGAATGCAGCGTTCCACGTCGGCGAGCACGAGCGGGTCAGTGATACCGGGCGAAGTCGTTTCGATGATCGGCACCACGATGGCGGGTTCACCACCGTCGATCGCGCCCTTGATGGCTGACCCGAGGCGACCAAGGACATCCGCCGAAACGGTGTCGGCCAGCAGTTCCGCCAGCTGCGGGTGCCGGGCTGCCGCGCGGGCGAGCACAATCCAGATCCGCTGAGCCTGCCGGACGCTCGCGGCAGCGAGCAGCGCGTCGAGGAGATACGGCCGGGCGCCGAGACACCGGCGACGTGGTCCTCGCCGAGCCGGTCGGGCTCGAGCGGATTGAGCCACGGCTGACCCTGGTAAAGCGTGCGCAGCCAGGTGCCGTACCGGTCGAAGTGGCTGGCTGGGAACTCAGGCAATGCGGTGAGTAGCGTCCGGGCTTCGGCGCGGTCGTCGGCTGCGGCGAGGGTCGCCGCACAGACAATGTCGGCCAGCAGGGTGGCGTACGTGTCGGGCAGTTCGGCGGCCAGGGCGGTTGACCGCCAGTAGCGGGCCTCGTGGTCGAGCAGGCGGGTGCTCGGCTCCCTGGGAGCCGGCCGGGCAATTTCAATTCCAGGCGGCGGCCCCCATGCGCCTCCACCGAAAAACGGACGCCGAATTCCGGCCGGCGCGGTCACGGTCTTTCGCGAAGTTTATCCAGGAAGTGGAAGAGCGAAACGCCAATCACGGCATTGAGCAGGCCCAGCACGGCCGCCCGTTGCCAATCGAATACCATGGGGCGGTTGAGCAGGGCGCGCACCATCACCCAGTACAACACCTGGTGAAAGCAATAGAAGAAAAATGTCAAAGGCAGACGGACGCCGGCATGGTCCACGTCGATTTTCAGGCCCA
>CAVPKZ010000099.1:0-39636 GCA_963705755.1 uncultured Acidobacteriota bacterium
GCCGGCGCGCTCCTTGCGGGTGCGGGACCGCGCTCCCGTCTCGAGCTGCAAGTGCAACCTCGTCAGCTGGAACCAGAGCCGGTCTTCGCGGTTGGCCGAGGTCGGCCTGCTGTCGTCGCCGCCGTGCTGCAGCCGGTAGCGTCCCAGCGTGACGAAGTTGTGCCAGAGCTCAATCATCTCGTCGTGGTCGCGCGTCAGCCTCATCGGGTTGCGTTCCTCCCGAAGGAGGCTGCGGTCGTCGATGTCGACGCGAACCAACGTCATGAGCTCGGCCAGGTCGAAGTGCCGCTCGAGACACCAGAGGTGCGCGTAGCCGGCGTTTTGGAACGGGTCGTACAGGTCGCCAGTGTGCGGCTGCTCCTCGTCAAAGGCCACGCGGAAGAAGCCTTTGAGGATCGTGTTGTTCGCCGAGGGGCAGTCCGCGAATCTGCACTCTGGGACGCCAGAGTGTGTCCATAGCGGTGGGTGTACTGCGCAGGTGGGTTCTGGATCCAGAGAACCAGCCCCTGGTCCTTGAGCGGAAGCCGCCTACCGTTGCCGTCGCAGAGGTTGTTCCGTGGGTGCCGGAGGAGGTAGTGTAGCATCTCGTCCCGACTGTACACGGCGCCGAGACTCAGCTCGCCGTGGTCTGTGTACTGGAACATGGACTTTCCCGACTCATTGGGGGGACCCCAGGGTTGTTTCCTTGGCTTCTTGGCGTAGAACCTCGAGGGCGAGTTTTCAGCCTTGTTCACCGCTTGGCGTCTGTGCTTGATTTTCTTCGCCAAGCCTGTCCTGGCGTCGATGGCTGGGATGGGATTTGTCGGTAGGGTGAGTCCGGTGAGCGAGAGCCTTGCGGCTTCCCGGTGCGCTGCTCGTGAGTACTGAGTTGGCTCCGGGTAGATAGGAGCCGGCATCTCGCCTCCCGCTGCGAGGAAGCCCAAGTCGGCGGGATAGTCGAATGTCGTATTGAAGTTTGCTAGTATGCCATGATTCTGGTACTGGCTAGAGTACCAGCAAGAGTCAACGGCGCTTGTGCCACGCCCGCCTGCGGTTGCAGCATTAGTGCCGTGGGATTCGTCGCCGTGATCACACTCGGTGGATGTGCCACTTGTGGCACGGAGAAAGTCGATTGCGGCGCTTCCTGGATACCCAGAACGGCATTCATGTCAGCAGATGCCATCAACCGAGGATCAAGGAACTGCATGCCTAGGTTCGGGATGCTTACTTGGGGGCTTGCAGGAATAATCTCTGAGAGAGTCTGATTGAATTGATCGTCGATCGGACTGCCGAAAAGATCGTCGAGGTCCATTTCTTGATTGTTGGCAACCTCTTCAATTCCTGCGCTAGAGTCCCTGGTACAGCTTGTGGCGTGCCACATGGAGACTTGAGGCCGCCTGCGGCATCCAAGTAAGTGATTGGGTTGACGTCCATGCTAGTGTGGAGAAAAAATAATCGGTGACTGATGAAGAAAGCCGGGCAAATGAAGTGTCGACAATGAGGATCATTCAAGACATGGTCTTATATACTGTCCTCGGCAACAATCCATTGTCTTGCGACACTCTATTGTCAAACAAGGCGAAAGAAGTTAACAATGAACACCTTGGAACAAAGCGGCTTGATCGAATATGAGAGTATTGTCCTTGAAGACGAAAAGAAGCGCCAAAGAGCGCCAATTCACGTTCAACAAAATCCGGCGTAGAGCTCCACGTTTTGCTAACCAGGCCATAGCATAGCGTCTGAGACGAACATTGTGCTCTAGAAAGGGTCTGCGAAGCTTGTTAGTTAAGGCTTGCCTTTGGGGACACGTAAGTGATGCTGGTGTGGTCTGTAGTAGTCAGGAGCTCAAAGTATTTCATCCACATGTTGGGTTCAGAACAGGTCTGTGAATACTAGCTTTTCATCATGATTGTGTCTTGGATAGGTAGCCTGAGGATTCAAAGGTGCCTACCGACGTGAACTTACCAAGATGTTGATGGGAGCACTTAGGCCGGAAAGCATGTCGGACAGAGCATTTGAGAGACCTTAGGTCTAGCCGTGCTCTGACTGGCAGCCTCCTTGGGCAGTGGATAACCACATTCCAAATGCTTTACTTTCGAGATTCGAAGACTTCGCTCTCATTCTATGCACATTGCTTCGCTTCGATAGGCCAAATAAGCTCGCGTAATCGTACCATATAGCCCGTTGATGGCAACGTAGTTTCGACAAAGGCGAAAAAGTGAGAAAGTTGAATGTCTTTAGTGCGTTGAAGACTCTTCCCTTCAGAGGATTGCCCTTATCAGCTAGCCTCGAAATTAATGCAAGGGTCGCGGACCATCTGACGGGTCCACCTCACTTTCTCCCTGGTTCTCTCAAGTGTTAGGGATCAATTGGGGAAGCAACACCGCGAACCTGATGCGTGTCCTAACGATGCTAGTGGGACGTTTAATGACTGGCCAGACACGGGAAAGTTTGGTAGGGAACTTCAGAGCCAGATTTGGTTGGAGATTCCTGGTCGTGGCGCGGCTATCCAAAGAAGTGCCAGGTGGCAAAGAGTGCCGCTAAATCCAAACGCACATGTCACTGGCCAAGAAATAAACTTGGCAAACACCCCTATTTGCTCCGCTCCTCCGAGGACTCTGAACTCGCCGTGAATAAGGGTCTTTCTTGTCTTGCAGCCTCCGGCCAAGCAGGGACAGCAGGCCATACTACGAGATCGGTGCCGGCATCTCTGTAAGAAATTCGAGGCCGGTGTTTTTGCCTATCCACGTTAAATACTTTCTACCATCTATTTGGGACAAGCCGCCTCCAAAACTCTTCAACGGGGTTGTTTGGCCACTTTTGCCGCCATCAAGCCCCGGCGTAAGACACCTACGTCACGAGACTGACCAAAGAGAATCCGGTAAAATCATTGACCCAATTTCAACCATTCCTACACCCAAGAAATTTGCCTCTCCTCAGCAGCACGGCCTCTCATAACGAAATGGCCGACCTAAGTCCCGAACTGCAGGAGAGACTGGATGAATTGGAGAGGGACTTGGAGGTGAGTCCATGCGAAGCTGCGCCGTCCCATCGCTGAGACAATTGGTGCTTGACCTCCATGCGGTGTGGGCATTGCTGATCCCAACTTGGTACAACAGGACGGAGACATCACAGAAAAAGGGTACGTGTGCATTCTTTCATCGTATTTGGCAGTCCCCTCGTCAGGGCTACTACTAAATGAATTTCCTCCAACAGATACCAAAAACGTCGAACTCAACTACTTTCCCAATTCCTTGAACCGGGCCTGTATCAGGAACCCGGAGCGCGAGTGCTACGAATACATGACCCCGACAGTCCCACGTATGCAGACAGCGACAGCCATCGGGCTGCAACCCTTGCTGCCTTGAACCCCGGGCCATCCGGGCCGCCGAATCCCCTTGGCTCTCCTCCGCGACTAGCCTCCCCTTCCGCGAGCCGACCCGCATCTAACTTGGGCCAAGGCACGATGCCGCCCGACGAATATGTCTACGAGGACCACATTCTCCGCAAGGAACATCCCTTCGACGCCGGCCAGGTCAAGCAGGCTAAAATTCGGCTCGCCACCGACGAAGCGGCCATCGTCAACAATCGAGAAATTCCCGACATCTGCGTCCAGCACATGCTGGCCGTGGCCCTCCTCGACAAAACCGTCACCTTTGCTTCCGCTCATGACCGGGCGCGATTGAAAGATCCCGCGACGTTGCGCGAACGAGCGAAATTACTTTGATCCCTGACGCCGAACTCGAAAGCCTCATGCCGCTTCGCGTCGCCATTCTGGAGCTCACCTTGAGCGATGGCACGCAACTCCGCCAGCGCGTGGACAACGTTCGAGGCACGCCAGAAAATCCTATGACCCGCGAAGAAGTTCTAGCCAAATCTCGCGACCTGATCACTGCTGTTCTGGGACAAAACAAATCTTCCCAGCTCATCGCCAAAGTGATGAGTCTCGAAAATCTGCGCGACATTCGCGAGCTTCGTCCGCTTCTCCAACTCCAATGATCCTTCTCAAATCTATCCAACAGGTGCGCTCGTGAGAACTTCTCAACAATCCTGTCGCCCTCGGTGGGAGGAATAATGATTCATTCAGACAAGACTTTAATCCAAGGTAGAGGCAGCGCAGCTATATCGCGCCGCCAAATTATCCGCCTCGCTGGCCTCTCCAGCGCGCTCGCACTTTCGCCCAACTTCGCAAAGGCTGCTGAATTTCTCGTTCCAGACGAAACGCCCAACAAAGTCAGCGAAATTATGCAGCAACTCAGCGCTTACATGGCCGCTGCTGCTACCCGCGCCCTGCCGGAAGAAGTGACCGAGAAAGCCAAGCAGCACATTCTCGATACGTTTGCCGCCATGATTTCAGGCTCGGGTCTCGTCCCCGGCCGCGCAGCGTTGGAATTCGCACGCGCGTACGGCGGAAGGCCAGTAGCCACCGTGGTGGCTTCCAATATTGTCTGTGGTCCCATTGAAGCGGCATTCGCTAACGGCGTGCTGGCCCACTCCGACGAAACCGACGATTCGCACGGACCATCACGCTCACATCCCGGCGTCTCCACCGTTCCAGCGGGTTTTGCTGCGGGCGAAGAATACGCCATCAGCGGAGCACAGTTCGTGCGCGCGGTTACTCTCGGCTACGAGATTGGAACGCGCGTGTCGATGAGCCTTGGTGGTCCTTCATACCAGGCCCTTACCCACCGTAGCACCCACGGAACGGCGGCCTGCTTCTGCGCTGGGGCGGCAGCCGCATGTGCCGCAAGTCTGAACGAAGAGCAGATGCGCTTTATGTTGGACTATAGCGCGCAACAAACCTCCGGAATAGGCGCATGGTCGCGCGACGCGGCGCATATGGAAAAAGCATTTCTATTTGCCGGAAAACCCGCATCCGTCGCGGTTCTGGCGGCAACTCTTATTCGCGCCGGATGGAGTGGCGTAGAAGATATTTTTTCCGGCTCCGACAATTTTTACGAAGCCCTCGCGCCGCGAGAAAACGGAATAATTAAGGCTGATCCGGGCGCTCTCGTAGATAAGTTAGGCGAACGTTATGAAATCACCCGCACTAACATCAAGAAATGGACCGTCGGGTCTCCGATTTCAAGCCCCGCTCGACGCCCTCGCAGGCTTTTTCAAGCAGCGCTCATTTTCTGCCGACGACGTGAAAAAGGTTACCGTGCGTATCGCTACTGACGAAGCCAACACTGTCAGCAATCGCGATATTCCTGACATTTGTATGGAACACATGGTCGCAGTAATGCTCCTCGATAAAACGGTCACCTTCGCTACCGTGCATGACAAGGCCCGTATGAAGGATCCCGCGGTCCTGAAACAACGCGCCAAGGTTGAAGTACTCGCCGATCCCCGTATTGACGCTCGTCGTCCCCGGCGCGAAGCCATCGTCGAACTGACTTTTAACGACGGCACACAGCTCACCCAATGGGTTCGTGATGTTCGTGGCACTGCCGAGAATCCCATGACCCCTGAAGAAGTTGTGGACAAAGCCCGCGACCTGATCGCACCGGTTCTGGGAACCGCCGGCACCTCAACGCTGATCGATAAATTACTCGCCCTCGAAACTCTGCGCGACGTCCGCGAACTTCGGCCCGCACTCCAACCGAGCTTATCCCCCAAACCGTGATCACCCCTCCCGCGATCGAATCAGAAGCCTCTTCACCCTCGCGCAAGAAGCCCTTTTACACCGGCCTTTCGTTTCAGGTACTCGCCGGCGTGGCCATTGCCATCATTCTCGGCTACGTGAGCCCCACAACTGCCGCAGCGATGAAGCCGCTCGGCGATGCTTTCATCCGCCTGATCACCATGATCATCACCTTGGTGATTTTCTGCACCCTGGTTACCGGCATCGCCGGAATGGACGACATGAAAAAAGTCGGCCGGGTCGGCGGCAAGGCGCTCCTGTATTTTGAAGTGGTCTCCAGTCTCGCGCTGCTCGTCGGACTTCTGGTCGGAAATCTCGTACACCCCGGCAGTGGCTTCAATATCAATCCAGCTACGCTGGACGCTGGGGCCGTAGCGCAATACGCCGGACAAGCTAAAGCGCAAAGCATTACGGAATTCCTTGTTCATATTATTCCCAATACCGTCGTGGATGCCTTCGCCAAGGGCGACATTCTTCAAGTGCTCGTCGTTTCTCTGCTATTTGGTTTCGCGCTCTCCATCGCTGGCCCGCGTTGCAAACCTCTGGTCGATATGTTGGCCGCTCTTACGCGAGCCGTCTTCGCGGTGGTGGCCATCCTGATGCGCTTTGCGCCCATCGGAGCCTTCGGCGCCATGGCGTTTACGATTGGCAAATACGGATTGGCCTCGTTGGGGCCGCTGGCAAAGTTGATCGCGACGCTTTACCTCACCTCAATTTTCTTCGTGGTCATTATCCTGGGCGCTATCGCGAGATTCTCAGGCTTCGGGATTCTTCGCTTCCTATGGTTTCTTCGCGAAGAGATCCTTCTGGTGCTGGCCACCAGTTCCTCTGAGCCCGCGCTGCCGAGTCTCATGAACAAGCTCGAAAAGCTGGGATGCTCTCAAGCCCTCGTCGGTCTGGTAGTGCCGACCGGCTACACCTTCAACGCCGACGGCACCAGTCTATACATGACCCTTGCGGCGCTCTTCGTGGCTCAAGCCACTAACACGCACCTGACTCTGTTCCAGCAGTTCACGATTCTAGGCGTCGCGCTACTCACCTCCAAGGGCGCAAGCGGAGTGCAGGGAGCAGCTTTTATCGCCTTGGTGGCCACCATGATGGTCATCCCCACCATTCCTGTGGCGGGCATGGCGCTAATTCTCGGCGTCGATCGTTTTCTAAGCATGTGCCGCGCGGTAGTGAACATGATCGGCAATGCGGTCGCCACCCTGGTCATTGCCCGCTGGGAAAATGAACTCGATCGAAACATCCTAAGATCCCAATTACAAGCCAGCTCAAGGATCAACTAAAAGTAAACCGTGAGCGAGAAGCTCCTCACGCCCTCCGCAGTTTCGCCAAAGACTCTGACCAGTTCAAACAAAGATTGCGTCACCACTCTCGTTACCGTTGGACATACGGCGGGTATACGAAATTTTTAAGAGTTTGTAAGTCGATGAAAGCCGAAGGAAATATTACGGCGGAGAGGGTGGGATTCGAACCCGAGGCACTGAGGAATTAGCTATAAATATGGATAAAACCTAACCCTCTTGTTGCCAATTGGAATTCTTGCCCAAAATCATTTTCTCATGAAGAATGGAAAATCTGCTGCTTCGGCAAGCAGGGGGATTGCGTAGAAAGGCGTAGAAAACCATTCGGGATCTCTTGAAAACTACTCTGCGGCCCGACCGCCGTTGCCCAAGTTTATTCCTAAATTGCTGTGAACTTCGGCGCGCCTCGGAACCGGTGAACATTGCCGGCGGAAAATGGACGACGTCTCGAAACATGACGGAAGACTGCGTGAATCAAGCTGCTAGCGCGGAAATTGCTTGGGCAGTACGGCGGGAATCGGCGCGTTCCATCGAAGACGTATTGGCGCACCGCACACACGCGCTGTTCCTGAACGCTAAAGCTGCGGCTCAAATGACGCCTCGCGTGGCGCAGATTGTGGCGAACGAGTTGTGCCGCGACAAGCAATGGCAAGACAATCAGCTCGTGGCGTTTCGAGCGCTCGCGCAAAATTATCGCGTCAATGAAAGCGCGCATGGTGGGAAGTTTGGTCCCCTGGGAACCACGGAGTGAGAATGAATGCGATCATCATTCTGAGTGTGTTGCTGCTGGGCTGGCCAACTGGGTTCGCCGTGAGTGCGCAGAGCACCTCATCGCCGAAATCACAGGCCGAAGTTAACAAAGAGGCCCAAAACGCCTATCGCGCGGGCGTTGCGGCTTCAACAAATAACGATTTCAAGACCGCCGAGGTGCAGTTTGAGACCGTAGTTCGGCTGGTGCCGCAGATCGAAGAAGGTCACACGGCGCTGGCCGAGGTCTTGCTACGTCTCGGAAAATTTTCTCAAGCCATCAAAGAATTGGAAAAGGCGCTTATGTTGAAGCCCGGCGACGTATCCGCGCAGACGAATCTCGCGCTGGCGTACGAACAAACCGGCGCTCACAAGAAGGCGATCGTTTTATTCAACAAAATTGAAGGCGCGGCGCAGCAAACTTTCGCTTCGGATTCTTCCCACGCGCTTCCTTCCTCCGTTCATGAATCGTACGCTCGCGCGCTGGCCGGCACGGGACAGATCGCGGCAGCGATTTCCCAGATGAAGTCCGCCATTGCCGAAGCGCCGCCGCGCGCGGACCTCCATGACGCGTTGGGATCGTTGTACGCGCAGCAAGGCAGTTGGGCTTCGGCCGTGACTGAATTCCAGGAAGCGATTCGAATGGATCCGCGCTTCGCCGCGGCGCACCTGCATCTGGGGGCAGCGCTGCTCATGCTGCAGCAGTTGCCGGCGGCGTTATCTGAGCTGAAGCTGGCAGCGCAGTTGACTCCCAACAGCGCGGTAGCTGCGGTGGAACTGGGCAAGGCGTATGCGGGGAACAATGAAGACGCCGAGGCTGCGGCGGAATTCCAGCGCGCGAGCAAACTCGTTCCCCGATCGCTGGACGCCAAGTATCAACTGGCTTTGCTGCTACAGCGAAACGGTCACCATTCTGACGCTATTCCGCTGCTTCGCCAGGTGCTGGCAGCGGATCCGAAGGACGCAGAGGCCAGCGCGAGCCTGGGATTAGCGCTGCTTCTTTCCGGAAACGCCAAGGATGCAATTCCGTTTCTGGAGCGCCGCCTCCGGCAAAAGCCCAGCGATGCCACGGCGCATGAGAACGTGGCGGCGGCCTACCTGCAGATAAACCAAGTCGATGAGGCCATTCAGGTGCTGCAATCCGGCCTTAAGGGCAATCCCAAAAGCTTCCAGCTGCACTACAATCTCGGACTCGCACTCAAAATGAAGGATGACAATGCCGCCGCCATTCCAGAGCTGCAAACCGCGGCCAAACTGAACCCCACGGCCCATGAACCGCATTACACGCTGGGCATTCTTTTGATGCAGGTTGGCCGCTACGACGACGCAGCCAGTGAGCTCTCGCTGGCATTGAAACTGCACCCCGAAAATGCGGACGGCTGGGCGACACTCGGCAGTCTGTATCGCAAGATGAACAAACTATCGGAAGCCGCGGATGCGCTGCACGAAGCGATTCGTCAAATGCCCGATCAGCCGGACTCCCACCTGACTCTGGCCACGGTGCTCGCCCAGCAGGGTAAGACTGCCGAGGCCGCCGCCGAGCGCAAGAGGGGAGCGGAGCTGGAACGCGTGACGATGAACCGGCAACGCGCCAATGTGTCCACGAATTCCGGCAACGCGCTGCTGCAAAAAGGGCAGGTCGAAGACGCCATCGAACGTTACCAGCAGGCGCTCAGCGAGGATCCCAACTACGCCGGGGCTCATCGCGGATTAGCCAATGCGCTGGAACAGCAAGGCAAGACCGTAGAGGCGGCAGCTGAAAGGCAAAAGGCCGACGAACTGGAAAAGCCCCAGCCGTAACTCGCCTTCCCAGCGGACGATCTTTGCGCATACCACCATTTACAGCGACCTTGCGATGCGTTATACCAGAAGGCACAGCAGGCCCGTCGAGGACAACAAAACCGGGGCGACGGCTCCTTGCGGCAACATAGTTGCGGCAAAGTTCGGATGACCGGCAAATGCCAGCGCTTTGTGAACCGTGTTGCAGCGCCGTTTATGCAGGATAAACCGCGATGATGTCTCAGACAGGCCGAATCCTCGTTTGCACCACTGGTTTTCTGATGGGCATGACTTTCCTCACGGGGACGCTGCGCTACACCAGCCATGCGCAGTCTCCCGAAACTCCCCCCGGGCAAAATTATTCCGACGCCACACGACAGTCCTACGATTTTCATTTTGGTAAAGACAACTTTTCTCTTCCCGGCAATGCCGCCACCGTAGGCAACGAATTCATTTCGGCCGGCGCGTTTCCCGAGCCCGAATACTGTAAGCATTGCCACGAAGAGGCCTACCACCAGTGGCGCCAGTCGCTGCACTCGAATTCTTTTCGGACGCCGTTCTACCGCGCCAGCGTCAACATTCTGGTGCGTACCAAAGGCATCGAGTTCTCGCGGCACTGCGATAGCTGCCACAATCCGGTTGTGGTGGTCTCCGGCGGATTAACGAAAGATTCCCACGTCGATCGCTCCTTCGACAAGAACGGTTTAACTTGCACGACCTGCCACTCCATCCAACGATTGCAGTCTACTTCCGGCAACGGTGGCTACGTCATGGGTGTCCCCGCGGTGATGGTGGACGAGAATGGCAATCGCATTCCCGGCAAGGTTCCGTATGACGAAATCATGGCGCATCCGGAGCGGCACTCGAAGGCCGTCATGCAGTCCTTTTATCGGACGCCGGAATTTTGTGCCGCTTGCCACAAAGCTAACTTGCCGAATCCGCTGAACGATTACAAATTCATCCGGGCCTTCACCGTTTATGACGAGTGGCAGAACTCCAAATTCTCGAAGCGCAACCCACTGACTTTTTACGCCGCCGACTTCAACACCTGCCAGGGCTGCCATATGCATCGCGCACAGGCCACGTTGACCGAATATGGCGCGAAAGCGGGATTCTTCTCTTCGCATCGCTGGTTGGCGGGAAACACCGCGGTTCCGTTCTACTATGGCCTCGACGAACAACTGACGAAAACCATCGAGTTCTTGAAAGCCGGAAATTTCCTGAACGTCGATATTTTTGCGTTGAAAAAGGCCGGTGACGATCAGCTCATCGCGCCACTCGGTTCCGTACCCTTCAACATTGCGCCAAACGACGTGCTGGAAGCTTACGTGGTCATCCAGAACAAGAACATTGGCCACTCGCTGATTCCCGAAGTTCGCGACCTTTACGAGGCCTGGGTTGAATTCACAGTGAAGGACGCCGCCGGAAACGATATCTATCACAGCGGTTTCCTCAAGCCCGATGGCATGCTGGACACTCGCGCCCATAGCTTCACCAATCGCCCGGTGAATATCTCCGGCGAATTTGTCGACAATCACAAGGTCTGGACCATTCAGTCCATGGCCTATGACAACTCCATTCAGGCCGGACGCTCTGCGCTGGTGCGCTATCAATTCCAAATTCCTGCGGACGTGAAGGGCGCCCTCAGCATCACCGCCCGCGTGAATTACCGTCACCTGCGGCAGAGTTATTTAAATAATGTTTTCGGCGCCGATCACCCGCTCTACCCGGTTGTGGAGGTGGCTTCACGCACCCGTGAGTTAACTGTGGGCTCGAATAATCCCACTCCGCCCGCCCCCGCCGACAATCAGGACTGGATGCGCTGGAACAACGTCGCCATCGGATTCCTTGACCAGCAGCAGTATTCCGACGCCATGGCTGCTTTCGAGCAGGTCGTAAAGTTGCGGCCAGACTACGAAGATGGCTACGTGAATGTGGGCCTCACCTACATCGAGTGGGAAAAATACGATCTGGCGCGGCCCGCGCTGGAGAAAGCGCTTCAGTTGCATCCGGATTACGCCCGCGCTCTCTACTATCTGGGGCTGGTGGAACGCCGTCAGGGACATCCGGAAGCGGAGGTCGCCGACCTACAAAGAGTCGTCGAACAATTTCCGCAATCGCGGGATGCCCGCCGTGAACTGGGCATTGCCTACTACCAACAGCATCGTTCCGAGGATGCTCTTGTGCAATTTGAAGCTTTACAGACTATCGATCCTGACGACGTGGCCGCGCACTACAACCTCGCCATCTTGTATCGCCGCAAAGGCATGAAAGACAAGGCCTCCGAGCAGGCCGCGCTCTACGCCACCAAGAGGATCGATCCCGCGGCACCCACCTATTCCCTTGATTTTTTACGCAAGCATCCCGAGCTATCCACCGAAAGCGTGCCCTGGCACATCCATACAGACATGAAACCTGTCGTCGCCAGCTCAAGCGGCGCTAGCAACGTCGCCGGCGGAAGCGGTCACGGTAACTGAAGAGGAGTTTCCCTTGGATTCGGATCGACGCAAATTTCTTCGTTCGCTGAGCCGCACGGCTCTGGTGCTTCCCTTTGCGGATCTTGTGGCGCTCGCCGCGCAGACCCCGCAGCAGGATGTTCCGCCGAAACAGAAGATTGGTCCGATCGAGCGCAGCTATGACGCCAAGCCCGCTCCTCCACCTCCCGGCCCGAAGTCTCCTATCGAAGGCACGCCTCTGGGTGTCAGCTTCGTGGATGTCGTCAAAGGTTCGGGCCTTGATGTTGAAACTATCTACGGCGGTGTGAAAAAAAATAAATATCTTCTCGAAACCACCGGCTGCGGCCTCGCTTTTTATGACTATGACAACGATGGCTGGCTGGACGTCTTTCTCGTAAATGGCTGGAGGCTCGAGGGCTTCGCCAAAGGCCACGAGCCTCATTGTCATCTCTTTAAAAACAATCGCGACGGCACCTTCACCGACGTCACCAAAGGCTCGGGCCTGGAGCTCCGCACCGGTTGGGGGCAGGCCTGTTGCGTCGGCGACTATGACAACGATGGCCACGACGATCTGTTCGTTACGTACTACGGACAGAATGTCCTCTATCGCAACAACGGCGACGGAACTTTCCTCGACGTCACCGAGCGCGCCGGCCTCATCCAGCCTGGACCCAAGACCCGTTGGAACACCGGCTGCACCTGGGTGGACTACGACCGTGACGGACATCTCGATCTGTTTGTCGCTAACTACGTGGACTTCGATCTCAAAACTGCTCCGCTACCCGAGGACGGTCCTTGTACCTACAAAGGCATTGTCGTCGCTTGCGGTCCTCCGGGCCTTCCGGGCGGAAAAAACATTCTCTATCACAACAACGGAGACGGAACCTTCACCGATGTAAGCCAAAAGTCCGGCATGTGGACCGCCATTGGCACCTATGGTCTCAGTGTCGCCGCCTCGGATCTCGACAACGATGGCTGGCCGGACATTTACGTGGCCAACGATTCAGCACCCGCCACGCTGTATTTGAATCAGAAGGACGGCACCTTCAAGGACGTAGCTATTGAATCCGGAGCAGCACTATCCGCCGAGGCCAAGCCGCAGGCCGGCATGGGCGTTTCCATTGGCGACTACAACCGCAGCGGCAATCTCGACATTGTGAAAACCAACTTCGCCGGCGACACCGATTCCCTTTACACCAATCTCGGCGATGGCGTCTTCGAAGATCGCACCTATCCCAGCGGACTTGGCGTTAACACCCGCCTGCTCGGCTGGGGCGTGGGATTCTTCGACATGGACAATGACGGCTGGCTTGACGTGCTGATGTCCAATGGCCACGTCTATCCTGAGGTGGACCTCTCAAAAGCCGACCTGAAATATGCCGAACATAAGTATCTGTATCGCAATTTGCACAATGGCAGATTCGAAGAGGTCACCAAACAAGGCGGGCCGGGAATTATGGAGAATGCTCCCGCGCGCGGCTGCGCCTTCGGCGACTACGATAACGACGGAGATCTGGACATAGCGGTCAACTGCGTCAATGCGATTCCGCAACTCCTCCGCTGCGACTCCACGCTCAAGCGCAACTGGATCAAGATCAAGTTGGTAGGCGTGAAGTCCAATCGCACTGGTATCGGCAGTCGGGTGATCGTTACCGCCAAGACCGTACTGTCCGCGGACAAACCGCTCGTTCAGATGGACGAACTGCGCAGCGGCGGCAGCTACTTTTCTCAGAACGACATGCGCATGCACTTTGGCCTGGAGCAGGCCACGAAAGTCGATATGGTGGAGATTCGCTGGTTAAGTGGGCAAGTCGACCAGGTGAACAACCTGGAAGTAAATTGCCTGTACACTATTCAAGAAGGCGGCAAGATCCTAAAGGCGGAAGCCTTGCAGCCCGCTAAAAAATCGTAGCGCCAGCGATGACAACGGCAAGCGGGGACTGATCGAAAAAGATGCGCACACTCCATACCCTTTTATTCGGCCTGGCGATGCTGCTTCCCACCGTGTGCCAGGCACAGACCAAGTGTCCCTGGATGAATGAGGCCACCGCACGTGGGATTCTCGGGGGCCCGGTGACTTTAACCGTGAACGTGAATGATCACGGCGACGGCGTCTGCGACTTTTCGCGCCAGCACGGAGCCGCGATTCGCCATCTGCATATCTCGGTCTTCAGCATGACCGACATCCCCAAGGAATTCCCCAGCTACCTTGCACAATGTCCTCCCAAGAGTGCTGCGCTCCACACCATCGGCAATGAGGCGGTTTTCTGTACAAGTCAGGGCAGCGCCGACCCCCATGCGGAAAAAGTCGTAGGCCGCGTACGCGCGCAGGCTTTTGTGGTGGACGTGAGTTCCACTGTAAAAGACGATCCCTCCATGACGCAGGAGATGCGTCGGGAGAAGGCCAACCTCGCGGCCGAACTGGTCGCCGGAATCCTCTTCTAGCGGTTTCCAGGCAGCCGCTCGGAACGCCGATTCGGCCGAATCACCGGTACCACGCTTGGTATGTATTGAGGCGCATTTATATTTGTCGTCCTCAACGACCAAGTTCCGGAATTTTTTCCAGATTAGAGACGTGCAGCCGAGCAGCGTTAACAGATTCAAAAAGATTTAGGATTTCAGCGAAACGCCGGTTCGCAAAATCGCGGCTGCCATGCCTGATAATGGGAGAATCTCTTCCGCGGCGCTCCCTGCGGGTCGGTGCCAGCTTCTATCCAAGAGTTCTTGTGGCGGATACAGTAGGAACCTTCTTCGTGCTTCTGTTCCTGTGAGCCGACAACAATAACGTGGGGTTTAACCTTCCGTTGGAGTTGAGCGCCGCTCGGTAGTAACGCCACTTGACAGCTGATTTTGATGTGCTTGTAAAGCTGGAACTTCGGTTGGGCATCTGCATTTCCTCGCTTTGGCCTAATACTGGCTTTTCGCGAAGTCCTCAGATCCGTAGAGAACTTTTGTAGAAAATTTACGTTCGGCGCCTAACCCCTTTTTTTCTTGCCATTTAAAAAATTGGCGGAGAGGGTGGGATTCGAACCCACGGTAGGGTTTCCCCTACACTCGCTTTCGAGGCGAGCTCTTTCAACCGCTCAGACACCTCTCCGCGGCGATGACAATTTCATCGTAGCAGAGCTCTTCCATTCACAGCAATTCGTTCTACAACCTATGAAGAATTTACTGGTGTGCTTGCTGGCGTCGTACGGCGAAAAAAGATTGAAGTACCTCACTGCATTCTGAACCCAGAACGCCAGATGTAACCTGCACATGATGATTCAACTCTGGATGTGAAAGAACTTCAAAGCAGGATTGCACCGCCCCGCCTCGGGGCTCCGCGGCTCCATATACCAATCGAGGCACACGCGCTTGAATCATCGCTCCCGCGCACATGCTGCATGGCTCAATCGTTACGTACAGCGTGGTATCCGCGAGGCGGTAATTGCCGATTATTTTTGCAGCCTCTCGTAACGCAACGATTTCCGCATGCGCAGTGGGATCACAATCGCGAATGGTGCGATTCCCGGCGCGCGCCAGTATTCTTCCTTCGTGCACCAGTACCGCGCCGATTGGCACTTCACCGCTAGCGGCCGATTCGCGCGCCTCCGCCAGTGCCTGCCGCATAAATTCAATATCAGTGTTCACGGTTGTCGAGAATAACATGGACGCTCGCGTCGCCTTGACAATTGCGAGCCGGCGAAAGACACTACCGCTCGCGTCACGCTCACGTTATTTATCCCAAGGAATAAATCGGAAATCGTTCGTTCGGCAGCGCTTGAAAGGACGATATACTTTTGTCTGCCGTTAAAAATTTTTTGCGAAAGCGCAGAAACACGAAGCAGACCAACCCTAAAAAATGGAAATTCGACGAGATCCCATAACCCAAAGCTGGGTAGTCCAGGGCCAGAAAGAATCGCTCGAGGACTTGCCGCAAAAATGTCCGTTTGATCGGCCCGAATCCGAAGGCAAAGCCATTTTGCTTTCGCCCGCTGAAGGTGTCGCGCAAGTGCGGGTGCTACCTCATCCCGATCCGTTGTACCGCATCGAAGGCCAGCCGGGCCGGCTTGCCGACGGCATCTACGACAAAATGGGCCCTACCGGCGCGCATGAAGTTGTCGTTGAGACCCCGCAGCACGACCGCCGATTCTCGCAATTCAGCGATGACGAAATTGATCGCGTCCTGACCGTCTGGGCTTCCCGCATCGCCGATTTAAAGAAAGACGTGCGCTTCAAGTACATCAGTGTCTTCAAAAATCAAGGCCTGGAAGCCGGTGAAGAGTGGTCCCACGCGCACTCTCAGGTGACCGCCACCATTTTTGTTCCACGTCGCATCAAGTACGAACTGAACGCCGCGCATGAATGGTACAAGGAGCGCGAACGCTGCATTTTCTGCGACATGGTGCGTCAGGAAGAAAAGAAAGGCACCCGCATCGTCGATGTGCAGGGCGAATACTACGCGCTTTGCCCGTACGCTTCGCGCGTGCCGTATGAGATTTGGCTGCTCCACCGCAAACACAATCACCTCTTCGAGCAGCCGCACTCCGGTTCGAACCGCAAGAATTTTGCCGCTCTATTAGGGCGGGTGCTGCGCCGCCTGGAAAAGCTCTCCCCGGCATTTCACATGGTCGTTCACACCGCGCCAAACACGCGAAGCAAAAAAGGCGAATTGGCCGGCTACTGGAAAACGCTGTCGGAAGATTTTCACTGGCACATCGAGATACTGCCGATCGTCGAAAAGCGCAGCAAGTCTTACAGCATCAAAGAAGTCTATTTCAACGGGGTATTCCCGGAGCAAGCCGCCGAGCGTTTGCGTTTGCTGGACCCCAATTCATGATCCGTCGTTTCAGACATCCCGCTCACAACTCGCAGCATGGCGGCATTCTGAGCAGTCTGATCAGCCTTCTTTTTCTGCTAGTTTTTTGTTTCGTCCTCTACGCCGCCCGGCGCCCTCTCCTCCGGCTCGCTGGCGAATCCTGGGTCGTCGAAGATCCCCTTCAACAGTCGGACGCGCTCCTGCTGCTCAGCGATGATAATTTCTTTGCCGACCGGGCCACTCGCGCCTCAGAGTTGTATCGGCAAAAATTGGCGCCGGTCGTTGTCGCTAGCGGACGCCGTCTGCGTCCTACCGCAGGTGTCGCCGAATTGATGGAACACGACCTCATCGAACGCGGTGTCCCCAAAGACCGCATCATCCGGTTTCCGCAGGATGCTGACAATACCCGAGAAGAGGCCCAAGCCCTGCGAGCCTTTGTCGTCGAGAAGAACTGGCACAGCGTAATTGTGGTGACCTCCAACTACCATACCCGCCGCGCCCGCTACATCTTTGAACGCGTGTTTCCCGAGTCTGTCGCCGTCCGCGTGGCCAGCGCCCGCGATGGAGGATTTGACCCCGAACATCGGTGGGAAAACCGCAAGTCATTGAAATTGTTCATGGGGGAACTGGTCGCCATGGTAGTCGCGACCTGGGAATTGCGCAGAGATTCCGTCCATACGACGCAGTCTCGGTTGAGCTATTTGTCGCCAGCGTCAGTCCACACCTAGTGCTCCAGTAGAAACAATCTAATTCGCCTCTCATTGTTGTTTACTCCACCCCAGTCGTATACTATCTAAACTCTTCTGAGTCGCGGCCCTGCCCGGCCCTGCGAAGCGGCTTCGAACCCCAAATTCGACGGTGAGGTGTTGTCCCCATGTGGAAAAATGAAGAACGCAAGGCTCAAGGAATTCCTGAGAGGCCTAGCCCTCCTGGCACTCAAGTAAACCAACCAGGATTTGGCGCTCCCACTACCCCGGCTTTTGCGCCTCAGGCCAATCCACTGCCTTCGCGCCCAACGCCCTCAGCTCCGCGCGGAAATGCCAGCATAGGGCAGGGAATCCGCATCAAAGGCGAAGTCACGGGCAGCGAAGACCTTTATATGGACGGTGTGATCGACGGGAAGCTCAACCTTACCAACGGCAGCTTGACCATCGGGCCAAACGGCACCGTCAAAGCGGATGTTAACGCGCGAGAAGTCATCGTACACGGGCGCATCGATGGCAAAGTCACCGGACGGGATAAGGTTCAACTAATGAGCACCTGCCATGTCACCGGCGAGGTTCAGACCGAGCGCCTGGCTATTGAAGAAGGCGCGCTGCTCCGGGGCAAGGTCGAAGCAGGCAGGCTGGCTCCCAAGACCGAAGCAAAGAGCTCTGGTTCTACGGGCAGCAGCAAATCCGCGGAAGCTTTGCCGGCCACTTCGAGTTCCTCCGCAGATTAACTCATGACCCTGCTGAATAAATTCGGCATCGGCCCGCAAAGTAACGCATCTCGAAACTCGCGACCCAGTGGGCCTTCGACTGCCGGCTCAAAACCGATATCTGCTGCTCCTCCGAGTACCAGTGCAGGGTCTCCCGGCTCGTCCCGCGCCCCCGAACAAGCTGCCACGCGCGTATCCAATGGTCTGAAGGAATTTCTCTGGAATCTTGAAGGCCTCGGCCGCGGAACTCTGCTCGATCTAGGAGCCGCCTGGCAGACCACCCTGAATTTCTTTATCGAGCGCAACTTCCGCGTCTCTACCGAAGACATTTTGCGTGGATGGAAAAACTTCCTCGATGAAGACGAGGCCGTGTTGCGCGAGAATTCGGTCCTGCGTGAAACGCTCGACACCACTTCCGAAGGCCGCGCATCCCGTTTCCTGAAGTCCAATCTGCAATATAAGCCGGCTTCCTTCGATGCTGTGCTACTTTGGGACGCCTTGGATTACCTGGACCCCTCCATGACCAGGCAAACCGTCGCCTGTATCACGGAGTTGTTGCGGCCTGCCGGCATCGTTCTGGCTATGTTCCACAGCAAAAAGGCAGAAGCATTTCAGCGTTATCGCGTGGCGGATCTAAACACTCTACAGGTCGTTCCGGCCAGGAGTCTCACGCCGTTTTACAAGGTGTATCAAAACCGCGAAATTCAAGACCTCTTCAGTCAATTCCGCACCACTAAATCCTTCGTCGGACGTGATCAGCTCCGCGAGAATTTATTTATTAAATAAGATCCCGATACGAATAAAATCCTGATACAAAGCTGTGAATTTTGCCATCTCTTCGCTTGCATTGAGTTTTCTCGAGGAGTACAACGTCACCGTGAGCTCATAAAGCTCCGGAGGGGAACATGACTCCACCGGACTTGGAGCGAAACAAAAGCTGATCACACCGCTTTTGCGGTGTCCCGTCGCCCGAAACAGCTACGCTTTACAGCGAACTTTTTGAGACGACACAGCAAAACAAAGAGGGGAGCCATCGGCTCCCCTCTTTGCATTGTCGGGGTGGCTTAAAATTACAGGACGTAAAAATTACAGGACGATATACCAGACACGACTGGCGAATTTACGGACAATTATTGTTGCGCTTGCTGGTTGTTGTGATGATGCGAAACTTGGCGGTGGTGGTGCCGGCCTCTCGAATGCCGGTGATGATGCCGGTCGTGCGATGAAGCCCGATTTGTCGTTTGTGGCTCCGCAGGGCGCGCTGTCGTCAAGACAGGGGTAATCGCCAACACGAGCAGTGCTAAGAAAAGTTTCATAATAAAATCCTCACTGGAGTAAATGCTGGGTAGCACTATTCAATCACACAGCGACCCGAAAGTCTTCAAATATTCGACAAAATCCGCCAAAAGCGACATAACTCAAACAATACTTAGCCAGAAATTCCGTCGAAGGATACGCGTAATTCACCCGCCAATTTTTAGCGCTTCCAGCCCACGAATGACCTCTCGCTGATTGGCGATTATTTCTGCCGGCCACACAAGAGCGATGGACATGAATGACCGTCTTCATTGATTCCTCCGACGTAGCGACGCCACATTAAAACACAAAAAGCCCCACTCGGCTATTAACCGGGTGGGGCTTTGTGTTGTGTGCCGAGCAGGGTCGAAAGTCCTCATCACAGTCTGATGGAGGCGAAGTGATAGTGAAGCGCAAGGGCTGAGCCGCGAGGCGAGGTCTGAAAGAAGCGCGGAGCAAACACGCGAGCCGATGAACAAGAACTGGATAGGAGGCCTACGGTGTTGGGCGAGCGAGCAACTGATCGCGAAGCCCCAAACCATCAAAGACACTGGTGGTAAATCCAGCGGTTGTGCGTGGAAGGCGATCGAACTTACCTCGGGAGGTCTGTTGCAGGTCACGAAATCGTGACGGAGAGTGAAGAAATTCACTCTGACCGTGCGGCAGAAGTCAGCAGCGGACGTAGTAGTCGTGAAAACGATGAAGGCCCAAACAGTAGGGAGCGCAAGTAGGACGCAGGACTCGAGCGGCAGAAGAACGAGCTAGTGCTGGCCTTTACTGAGGAGGGGGGAGTGAAGCTCCGAAGGCTTCTCAGGAAGGGACCGAATCGCGCACTGCGAAATGCACAACCGAACGTCCAGCTAGTCACGAGCAGTTGATGGAAGAAGTCTGCGAGCGGAAAAATTGCTGGCAGGCCTACAAGCGCGTCAAAGCGAATAAAGGAAGTCCGGGAATCGATGGCATGAAAGTCGGAGATCTTTCGGGCTACCGGAAGCCACACTGGCCCACGATACGGGAACAACTGTTGTTCATCGCATTCGCGATGTTGGTGTTTACGGGAACGCTGCACGCACAATCAACAACGCAAACTCCATCACGAGCCACTGAATCCGTCAGAAATCCGTGGATGCGACTGGCGAACAACGGCATATGGTGGGCCACGCTTTCCGCAGACTCCAGGACGGACTTCGTTGACGGCTTCGTCACCGCGATGGCCGACGTTCACAAGATGCTGACAGGGTTTGTCAAACAGAACTCGAAGGAACTGACACTCGGACGACCGACATTCGACGCACAAGTGTCTGCGATTCTTCAACTGTCGGTTATCGCTGAACGCTACGAGTACGACGAAGTGGGCCGGGAAAAATTACCCTCTGGCGTGGATACATTTTATAAGGACCCGCTGAACAAATTTATCCCCATCGAATTTGCCTTCGGGTGGGAACGGGACACACTCAATGGCAAAGTGGCACCGAGAGATTTGCAGAAGCAGTTAGATGAATGGCGTTCGATGATGAACAAACAATAGAATCCGCCCAGTTGAAAGAGACGGGATGCGAATACACCTTAAGAATTTAACGTGCGTGGGATTCGAAGAGTTCTGTTTTGAACTTCTCCGTCGCGTGGGCTTCAGCAATCTCGACCGGCGGAAAGGAACGCCAAAAGACAGCAGCCCCGCAGACAGTGGAAGAGACATCACGGCTCATCAGGCAGTTGCAACAATCTTCTTAGATAAGCCATGGGCTTGGCTCCCGTACCGGCCCGCTGGACGCACTGCGGCCGATTTACTTCCAAATCCATCGCGCAATCCACCTACCAACAGCACCATTCACCTGCCCGCCTACTATCTTCCGTGAAACACGCCCTTTACATTTGCTGGCGTTCGCACTGCCGGCATCAGTCAGATGGATGTGTGCAAATCGCTGCCCACAATCCGAGAGTTTACTTCCAGGGTTTACTGACTTCCGGAGCTACTTGCTCCAGTATTAGTTGCCAGACTTCAGGTTCATGTAGCGAGTAGCGTTTTGATCGTGCACCGTGACCTGCGTCGGGAAAAGCGCCGGATGCTTCTTCATCCTTCCCATCGGTTAACAGGATGCTTCGATCGCAAGCGGCGAACAATTCCGCGCTTTCCTCCGCCTTGGCAATCCCCATAATCGTAGGGTGATAACGCAGCGCTCTATCATAAAGTTTGCTCAAGCTCTGGATGCAGCGTTTGAGACTAGCGCCAATCGCCAGCGACCACATCACCCCGTGGTGTCGTAACTCATATTTCTTTTCCCGGCCAGCCTCAACAAAGCGCTGAATATCTTTTTCAGACGCTCCCGCAAAAAAAAACAGCTCGTCGAAATCCCGCTGCCGCACTAATTCCGCTTCACGCTGCGGCAAGCCGGTATTCTGCGCCAGCTCCCGAGGCGAAAGGGAACTCAACGCCACCACCGGCACTTTCGTTTCTTCCGACAGCTCTTCCAAAGCATTCGCCGCTGCCGGCAACGTTTCTCCCAACGGCACGCACGTGAATCTTCCCAGCCGAATGGTCTTCTCCGGCCGCAAATTGAAATAGCCTTCCGGCAGGAACACTCCGCTCCCGCCTTCAGCAATAAACGGATGCGTGTGCGCATGGTTCCGCCGTGCGGCGTCGAATTCCAGCCGCGAGCGGTTGGTCACCCACACCGCAGGAATCCCGGCATGGTCCAGAGCAGCCGTAAATTCATCCAGCCCAGCGACGCTCCGGCCGCGCGGCGGAATCAACCCATCAACAGCCATATAGAGAACGCACGGCGTTTGGCGCAAGCAAGCTCCAATCTGCAGAATCATTCTATGCGCAAACACTCAACCCAGCGAACTCGACTACGTTACTACGAGCAAAATAGGACAGCAGATGCCCTCTGTATTTCATCTGATTGTCGGCCATTAATGTCGTTACCAGAACCCCGTAACGCGGGAGCAATCGACGACTTCTAATAAGCCGACCTATGCACAAACTCCGGTCAGCGTCCTTGAAACCCGTTTTCTGGATAACTTCCGTTTGGCCGACGATACGCCCAGAATACCCCTACGTTTCCCACACCCGCGTTTCATGCCAATGATCGGTTCTGACTCAAGCACGTAGACTTCGAGCTTAGTGTTGCGTCGACCCGTTGAGTCCACCCGATTAGCCGTTTCGTCCGACAATGGTAGAGTTCCGTGGGGTGAGTATGGTCTGCCTCAAGCGCATGATCGCTGGCGCAGTGTTGCTGCTGCTAACGGCACTCGGCGCGTACGGCCAGAGTGCGTCTTTCGCGTCGATTACGGGCCACGCGCAAGATCTGAACGGCGCGTCGGTGCCCGGGGCGACGGTAACGGCGACAAACGTCGAAACCGGAATGACACGGACAACGCAAACGACCTCGGACGGCCTCTACCGTTTTGACAACCTACCGCCGGGAATCTACGACCTCTCCATCGAAGCCCACTCGTTTGCCACAACTCAAGTGAAGAGCGTGGAATTGTGGGTTGGAGAAGACCTCGATATCAACTTTAACCTGAAGCTTGCGGGGCAAACGCAGACGGTGATCGTCACGACGGAGGTACCGCTCGTCGAGAGAACGAAAACGGAAGTGTCGACGGTGATCGACGAGAAGGAGGTGGCGAATCTCCGACGACGACCTCCTATGAAGCAGTCGGTGGGGTGTCCAACGATTTCGAAGGCTTGGCAGCATCGGCCCCGGGAGTGCGGTACGACTACACTAGCGATTCTTCTGACCTCGTGGGTCCAGGCAGCCTTAACGACCGCGGCATCCTGGTGAATGTGGACGGCGGGAATATCTGGGATCAGGCGCAGATCCTTATCGCGCGCGACGCGCTCGGCGATCGGTGGAAGAGGAAAAGGAATTTGAGGTTCTGACGAACAACTACAACGCGGAGTATGGCCAGGCCGGAAACATCATCTGAACGTCGTGACGAAATCCGGAACGAATGACTTTCACTGGGACTTCCACGCGTACTTCCGCGGACGCAACTTGGAGCGTCGACTTTCTTCTACAACCTGAGCGATCCGACAAGCCGCGCGCCCTTCTTCAAGCGCGAGTATGGATTCACGGCGGGTGGGCCGCTTGTGAAGAACCGTTTGTTCTGGTTTACGAGCCTTGAAGATACAGCGCAGGGTGCTCCAGTAACTACTTTGCCCTTCGGAAATAGCATCACCATCAATCAACCCGTCAACGAGCTGCTGTGGTCCGCGAAAGTTGACGCCATCCTCAGCGATAAACACCTGCTCACGGTGCGTTACAACGTGCAGCGCGATACGTCGTCTAACGTGCTGATAAATACGCCGCCGGGGAGCACCGACCCGAGCGGCTTGGTCAACTCGACCATTCACGACTCTGGCTTAAACATCGGCCTGATTTCTACGTTGACATCTCACAGCGTCAACGAGGCACGGTTTTTCTGGCACCGCTTCCTGCTCTCCACCACGCCGGTGAGCACCTTACCTGCAGAGGCGTTGCCCAACGCATATGTCGGGGCGGACTTTTGCTGCCCGCAGGGCGATTTCCAGAACCGTTTCCAGTATATCGACAATCTGTCCTGGACGCGGGGTAGCCATGCCTTCAAGTTCGGAGTGAACATCAGCCACTTCCCGATCCATGCCTTGTATCAACAATTTCACTACGGCGAATACTCCAACTTTGCGCCAGGCCCTTGCACCAACTCTCTCTTTCCTCAAGCGGACGGCCAGTGCCCGTCGCAATTCACAATCGGGCTAGGACCGGGTATCGTGAACACGGACGACAATATCTATGGAATCTACGCTCAAGATACTTGGCAATTCCGTCGCAACATTACTGCGAACTATGGATTGCGCTACGACAAAGAGGATGGCGCATTCACAGGCGGAACCGTCCCGGAGCCGCATGTGCCGGGAGGCTGCTTGCAATCCAATGGTCTGATCCCAGTCTGCGGATCGGCCAACAACAATTGGCAGCCGCGTCTGGGCATCGCCTGGAGCCCGAATTTTGAGCATGGGATCATGCACTGGCTCTTCGGAGATCCCGGCAAGTCCGTGATCCGTGCCGCGGGCGGGAGAGTCACAGAAATGGTGGATCTCAACGTGATGGTCAATTCGTTGATTTTCGATGGCAATGCCCTTTTCACGCAAAGCATCACTCCGGGATCGATGGGCAGTGACGGGGTGACTACGGGTTAGCAGGTCCTCAACGCTTATCCAAACGAGCCGAGCGCCGCCCTATTAGCTCTTTTCAAGCCGATAGGCTACTACGGCCGAGTGCGTCCTATATCGCCAACGCTCAAGAATCCGGAAGTGAACATGGCTTCGTTGGTGTACCAGCGGCAGCTGGGATCCTCCTTCACCTATAGCATCGGGTACCAAGGCGTCTTTGCACACGGCTTGCTCGGCGAAACGGATACCAACTTTCCGACGCCCATCGCCGACCCGGCCCATCCCGGTTATTTCTATATGCCGGACGTTCCCAATCCAGCCTTCGGCCCCATCCGGACGGTCTTCAGCGATCGCGAGTCGGGGTACAACGCGCTTGTAATCACAGCTGTGAAGCGGATGTCGCACCACTTCCAGGTCCAGGGCAGTTACACATGGTCTCATACTCTGAATGACGGAGAGGACTTCTTTGGCCTTTCGGAACCCGCGAACCCACTCGCCTCACTGCATCTGGAGAATGCCTCCGCCCAGAATGATGTCCGGCACTTGGTCAACTTCAACTTCGTGGCTGATACAAACGACCTGTTACACATTCCGGTTGTTCGCGCGATCCTGAACAACTGGACACTCGGTATGCTGGCCACTCTGCAATCCGGGCGACCGTATCCAGTTTCGACAGGCGATGCGTCCGTCGCCGGACTAAATTTTACGGACCTCGGCAGTGAAACCATGCAGAGACCGAACATCTGCACGGCGGGATCGGCGGTGCCAGGCTGTGCGCGTGCGCCGATAGGCGCACTGGTGGCCACGAATATTGGCTCGATTTCGGGCGCGAACCTGGAAGTTGGCCCCGCGGGCGTAGCTGCCTGCGTTGCGGCAGGGCTGGCCAATTGCGCCGCATTGCAGACGACGTTTGCGGCGCCGGCGGGAGCCAGCCAGTCTGGCCCGGTGGACAGCTTCGCAGGTACGCCTGTAGACTTTCAGTACATCAACGGTAATCTCGCCCGCAATGCGGGCCAGAGCCTGGCTCTATACCGCTTCGACGTCTCGCTCACCAAAGCCATCATGATTCCCGAGTGGAAATCTGCCAGCCTGGAGCTGAAGATGGATGTCTTCAACGTGTTCAACCACCCGCTGTTCATTTTCAATAACTCCTTCGATGCTCTGAACCTCTTGCCGCTGCCAAGGCTAATTGTAAACGGCGCGCCAAATCCTAACTTCAACTGCACGGCCAGCTGCCTCAACCCGTTCACAGGTCTTTACCTCGGGACCAATGGACAGGTTCTGACGCTGGCCGACTTCCAAAGAGCTACATTTGACGCGACGAAAAATTTCCATGGACTTGGCGGTCCCTCTGGAGTTGTCACGCCGCACATCATCCAACTCGCAATTCGCTTCCGCTGGTAATAGAAGCGGAAAATCAAAAATCCGGCGTTGCTAAACAGCTTCCCGCACCCTCAGTGCCTTCTAACTCCCCAGCAGTACGCCTATGGGAAGGGGCCGCGAACTGGTTGCGTTGTTATGACCTCCGATTGATCCCGAGTGGCAACCCGGAAGTTATTATCTCGCCGGTTGGGTTAGTTAGTACCGACAAACGCGCATCTTGTCAGTGCTTCACTTCCACGACGGCGGGATTAGTCCTGGGAAGTCGGCGTCTCAGTTAATCGCGGAACCAATTGGGGGACGGAAGATGGAACACGCTGCTTCCAGCCCACGCGAACTTAGCAGGAACCGCATTTCTGCGACGAGTCCTGCAGCACCGAGCCAAGATTTATGCGGTCGCAGTCCAAGCCTGTTCGATGGGCAAGGTGAACTGAAAGGTTGCGCCACGATCAGGGTTGCCGGTGGCCCATAAGCGGCCTCCGTGCGCCTCAATAATCGACCGGCTAAGAGACAGGCCCATGCCGGTGCCCTGAGGCTTCGTAGTGAAAAACGCGTCAAAAACCTTGTCCGCTCGATCGCGAGGTAATCCTATGCCGGTATCGCTGACGGAGATCAGCACCTGGTCTTCGGTGTTCCGCTGCGACCTGATTGTGAGCTGCCCTTCCGCCTTCCCCTCACTGATAGCTTCGATACCGTTAAGCATGAGGTTCATTAGGACCTGCTGAAGGTGCACCCGGTCAGCGCTGACTTTGGGCAACTCAGGCGCGAGTTCGGCATGGACGCAGATCGCATGCCGTCCAGCCTCGCTGCGAAGCAGGCTGATCATTTCCCCAATCACTTCATTCACGTCGAGCGAGGCTCGTTCCGATTCCCCCTGCTTGAACAAACCGCGAATGCGATTGATGATTTCAGAAGCGCGGGTCACGTCCTGAACAATTCTCGATACGGCCTCGCGGGCCTCTTCGATGTCGGGCTGATCGCGTCCTAGCCATCGCAAACAGGTCTTCGCATTTGTGTGTGCTGCTGAGATTGGCTGCTTAATCTCGTGCGCTATGGAAGCAGCTAACTCGCCCATGGTTGTCACGCGGTTTACATGGGCAAGCTCCGATTTTACCTGGCGTAATCTCTCGCTCTCTTCTGCAGCGCGCTTGAGATCGGTGATGTCAATGTTGGAGCCGATGTAGCCGGCGAATTCTCCACCCGCATATCTAGGAATGCCACTCTCAATGACCCAACGATATTCTCCATCCGCTCGTCTGAGACGATATTCCATCCTGAAAGGCTTTCGGGAATAGAATGCAGGCAGGAAGACATCGAAGCATCCTTGCAAATCGTCTGGATGTACGCCTTCCGTCCATCCTGTGCCGACTTCCTGCTCCATAGTTCGGCCAGTGAATTCAAGCCACGGTTTGTTGAAATAATTGCAAAGGCCATCCGTTCCGGTCATCCAAATCAAAACTGGCGCCGTGTCGGCCATGACCTGGAACCGAGTCTCGCTCTCAAGTAGTTGTTCTTCAGCGCGCTTTCGCTCAATGATTTCTTCCTGAGCCCGTTTCAGATCTTCGATCTCGACGTTGGTACCGTACCAGCGATGAATTGACCCGTTGGCTTGGCGGAGAGGCAGCGCTCTAATCAAGAACCAGCGATAGCAGTCGTCGGCCCGGCGTATCCGCGCCTCACCCTGAAATGAGTGACCATGTGCTAAGGCCGTACCCCATTTCTCCACAAAATCGGATTTTTCTTGGGGGTGTATGAGGGTGGCGAATTCTTTGCCGATGACTTCCGCTAAAGACATCCCTGTGTAGTCAAGCCATCCCTGGCTACAGAATTCCAAGTTGCCGTCTGGCAAAGCGCTCCACACCAATCCCGGAATCGCATCGATCACCGTGCCGATGTGAAATTCGCTTGGCTGTGACCGTTGCTCAAGGGACTCGTTGGGCGGTGGCTGGGTCATCGGCGTGCCCTTGTTGACGCAATTGCAAGCGCCTGAGTATACTGCGATTCCTTCCCAATTTGGAGATGCAAGGGACGACGCGGTAGCGATACACCGACCACCAAAAGCCGACCCGCAGTCCTCAGGAGCGCGCATGCTTAACAGAGATGACTGGCTGCCTCTGGCGCGTAAGCTGGATTGGGACTACACCTACGTACGTGAAGACGAAGTCTTCCCACAGGTGATCAGCGGGCACCCTTGGCTTCCTCATTCAGAATGGAAAGACTGGGAAGAATCCTTTAAGACTTCCTATCGCGAATACGTCGACAACCAATACGAAAAAGACATGGCTGTTTGTGCGGTGCGCGACGCAGTCGGCCGCCTGGAAAATATTCAGAAGTTAGCTGCACCATGGCTGAATAGTCTAAAGGTGCATGCCGCCGCATTGCCGCTAGCGGAGTTTACCGGCGTCATAGGCAGCTTGCGAGGTGCGAGGTTTGGCCGCGACAGCGCTTGGCGAACCATGTCGACCTTTGGAGCCCTTGATGAATATCGCCATACTCAGATTCCTCTACTACTCTTCCACCAGTTAGTGCACTGGGACTCCCAGTTCGATTGGGCGCACAAGTTCTACCACACCAACAATTGGTTCGCGATTGCTGCCCGGCACTTTTTTGATGAATTGACACTGGGACAAAACGCAATTGAGTTTGCCATCGGCACGAATTTCGTCCTGGAGACCGGATTCACCAATTTGCAATTTGTTGGATTGGCGTCGCTCGCCCGTGAATCTAGCGACCACATGTTCGAGAGGATGGTCACTAGCATTCAAACCGATGAAGCTCGGCATGCACAGATTGGACACCCCGTTCTCGAGGTCCCGATGAAACACGATCCCGAGTACGTGCAATACCTCCTCGACAAGTGGTTCTGGCGAAGCTGGCGCACGTTCTCGATTTTAACCGGAGTCTCCACGGATTATCTGACCGCGCTGGAACAACGCCCATATTCATTTAAAGAATTCATGGAAGAGTGGATCATCGATCAGTATCTGCGCATGCTTGACGAATTTGGCCTCAAGAAACCTTGGTATTGGAACATTTTTGAGGATGAACTCGATATCTACCATCACATGATCTATGCCAGCGCCTACACCTATCGCGGTACGTTGTGGTTCGATTTTGTGATACCGAGTCCCGCCGAGCGCAAATGGTTGCGCCAGAAATATCCTAAATATTGGGACGATATGGATGCCATTTGGGAGCAGGTGATTGAACGTTGGAGAACGACTGGTCCCGGTGCTGCAAATGAGTTCGCCGTGCATGGCACTGCCATGCCGACATTTTGCGATCTGTGTCAGCTCCCCCTGAGCGGCGGTAGCCCACGCAAGAATACGGCGAACATTCTCACCCAAGACGGGCGCAAGTACATCTTCTGCTCCGAGCCATGCCGATGGATCTTCTTGCGGGAGCCAGAAAGATATGCGAACCATAAGGACCTGGTAAAGCGGGTGCTCTCCGGCGAAGCTCCAGCTGAATTTACTAAGCTGCTGACAGAGTATTTCCGGCTTACTCCGGATACCTGGGGTAAAGACGTCTATCATGGCGCCTATGATTGGCTCGAAGCCAAGAAAGCCTCGGTCGCCTAGCGTTACTCGAGAACATGTATATATGCCCATCCCTCTCTATGGCTTCCTGGAAGGCGACATGCTTGGGCTTCTAGTGTTCGCTGAGGAAGTAGAAACAGTACAGGAGCTAGCCCGAAAACTTCAGGATGCCGCTAGCATTCGGGTCGCCCGCAATGATGACGTTGAATTACTTTATAACGGCAAGACTGTTGATCCCGCGCTTACAGTCGCACAGGCGGGGTTGCAGGCCTTGGATCGCTTTGACGTGATTTGGAGGCACAGGGTATGAGCCTTCAAAAAATCGCGTCATTGGACGATCTTTGGAGCGGCGAGATGCTGAGTCTGGAAGTCGCTGGGGAAAATATTCTGCTGGTCAATGTGGATGACCGGATTTATGCATATTCTGATGCTTGCCCTCACCAGAAAAGCCGCTTGAGCGAAGGCAGCCTGAGGGGAAAAACGCTTCGTTGCGCCAGGCATCATTGGGAGTTCGACGTGTGCACGGGACGTGGCATAAATCCTCAAAACGCCTGCTTGGAGGCTTTGCCTGTAATCCTCGAGAGTGCCGACATTCTTCTGGATCTCGATACGCGGCTCACAGAAGCTGCAGCGGAGAAAGACGATCAACAATGACTGGCCAACTCCCAGAGATCTATGATCGCGTCGGGCCCGTTCTCCTGTCCGGAAGTGTCGCTAACGCAATCATTGCGGCGATCAAGGACCTAAACCAGGACGTCGTGGTTGTAGACCGGGGCGCCTACGTAAGAGTGTTGGTTCCGCGATACTGCGTCGTGACTCGTTCTGCCATTGAAACGCATTTGGGGCGGTCATTTCGGTTTCCCGGGGAGTTGGAGACAGTGATGTCGGCATTCAAGGGTTCGCTTCAGCTGAATCAGGACGAAGCGGCTTGGCGGTTGGCTCGGGCTCAGACTACGAGTTGAACCGGGCTTCTTTTTTCCAGAGAGCGTTATGGCACAGCAAAAAACATATTGGCACCTTCTGCCGCAAAAGCGGATGCCCACTGAATACGAAATTGTGACGTCGAAACTCCTCTGCTACACCGGCGAGGGCTTCACCGGGAAGAGGTTCGAACTCGATGTCCCGCTACTGGATTGGTACGAACGGTTCCAGCAAGATTCACCTCTGATCTGCTCTTCGTGGGAAAACTTTCGGGATCCGCGCGAGACTACTTACACAAAATACACCGAGATTCAAAGAGATAAGGAAATTTTCGTCGACGGTATCCTGGAAGAGATCGATTCAAGCGGTTACGATGGCCAGTTGTCGCCTCGATGGCTGCATGTTCTTTCCCGCGTTGTTGCTCCTCTGCGATATCCGGGACACGGCCTGCAGATGTTAGCGTCTTATGTTGGGCAAATGGCTCCGAGCGGACGCATTGTCATCGCCGCGACGCTGCAGGCGGGAGACGAAATGCGTCGCGTGCAGCGAATCGCCTACCGGGTCCGGCAGCTTCAACATATTTATCCTGGTTTCGCAAGCGATAGCAAGGCCCGCTGGCAGACCGATGCGCTATGGCAGCCCTTGCGCATGGCCATCGAGAAGTTGCTCATTTGCTACGACTGGGCTGAAGCTTTCGTTGCTCTGAATCTCGTCCTCAAGCCCCTGATCGACGAGTTATTTATGAACCACCTTAGCGCTCTCGCGCTACGTGAGGGTGATTATCTGCTCGGCCGAATCTTTTATTCGCTCAACGAAGACTGTCGGTGGCATCGGGAATGGAGCCAGGCCCTGACCCGGATGGCCATCCAGGACAACTCGCATAACATCGGCACCATTCAAGGCTGGATCGAGAAGTGGCATCCCGTTGCCGCGCGAGCCGCGCAAGCATTTGCCCCGTTGTTTGAGGGAAAGCTGGAAGATGATCAGATGCCGCCGCTCGAGGGTGTGGCTCAGAAATTGGACAAATTTTATCGGGGCTACTTGTCCGACATGGGCTTGCAACCTTCCATTTCAGGCATTCCTCCCACGCTGAATTAAATTATAACCGTCGCTGCTTTGTGGCGAATGACGGGCAACCCGGAATGTATGGTCCGCCGCTTTGCCGTAAGCGAAAAGTGATGTTACGAGTTGGTCTGCGCAAATGTATACGGCCTTTCAATGACGCGACCACTGGGTCAAGGATGCTCTGTTCACGCAATCATCTCGCGATTACAATTCAGAACTCCAGGCGCAATTGGAACGCGATCATGCGGGGGGTGCTGTCACCGCCCAAACCAACGCCGAGTAAGCCCGTCGGCGGAGAGGTCGTATAAGTAAGCGCTCCAAACCCAGTTTGCGTAGTAGGCTTTCCCGGAATGCCAGCCAGCACCATGCTCGGAAGTCCAAAATTCGGATGGTTGAATACGTTGAAGAACTGGGCGTCAAACCTCAGCTTCACCTGCTCGGTCAAGGGAAACGATTTCGTAAGGTAGAAGTCACTCCATGTGAAATTGGGACCGCGCAGCGCGTTGCGCCCGAGGTTCCCGAATTGACAATTCTTGGGGCTGTCGCCACCAAAGCACGCCCCCGTACTGGGGTCCACGGTCGAGACAAAAGCATCGGGATTGAGCCACTGAACCGTGCCCGGTTGTGTGACGCCTGGAATGGGATTGTGTTCGTAGAGCGGCACGCCGGGAACAACGCTTGCGAATTGCGGCCCACTGCCGTTCACAATGCCATTTCCATTTGCTGAATAGGGCGTGCTCAGGACGGAGAACGGAATGCCGCTATGCCAAAACACGGTTCCCGACACCTGCCAGCCGTTCAACGCGTAGCCGAGAAGCCGGTTTTGGACTTTGACCGGCAATTGATAAACATATTGCGCGTTGAGATTGTGCCGGATGTCGTAGTCGCAAGGACCGTAGTCGCGAGCTAAGTCTCCCGGGAGCGGGGACAGGATTCCTCCTGCCGAGAACTGTAGAAATCCGCCGTTTGAGACGGTGTCCATGCAACGGCTCCAGGTGTAGTTGATTTGTCCCATTAGGCCGTGACCAAGACGTTTCATCGCGGACAATTGCAGGCCGTTGTAGTGACTGTTCGCGCCGGTGGAAAATTGCGTCACTGCCCCAAATCGAGGATCGGTCGAGCTGCGCATAGGGAAACGGCGCAAAGCAGCCCTCGCAAACTGTTTGATAGCCGTTCACCTGCGTCAGATACGGCTGGTTTACCGCGCGGGTGCCGACGTATTGCGCATGGATGCTTCCCGTGGTTCCCAATTGATGTTCCAAACCAAGACTCCACTCCATGAAATAGGGCGCATGAAGTTTGCCATCCGGTACCGCCGTGATGGCGACCGGAGGAAGACAAGTTGCGGGATTCGCTTGTGCAGACGCGCAGGAAAGCTGGCCCTGCGGAAATCCCGAAGCTGAACGTTTGATTGGCGGCCACGGTTGCGTCAATCGCACTGTTCGGAACTCCCGGCGCAATCGCGGTGCCGCCGACGGTGCCAAGAAGGCCTCCCTGGAAAGTTTTGACGTAGGGTGGATTGACACCGACCACATCGGCGATGCTGCCGGGCAAAATATCACTGAAAATGCCGAATCCAGCACGCAGCACGGACTTGGGTTCAAATTGCCATGCGATCGCGGTTCGCGGTTGCAGGATCGCAAGGGGCGTCGAGGAAAACACATTGCCGAGACCGGTCTGAATCGCGGCGTTCAAGCGGCTGATTCACATCATGCGAGATGGAATCGAAAGAGCCGCGCAGACGAGCAATTTGCTCGATGCGGATTTAGTGGATTGGAGTTGAACGTGTCTCGAATGCCGAAACGTCCAGGTCAGCTTCCTGCGTCACTTTCCAAGTGTCCTGCGCATACAGGTCGAGATTCAGGAAGTTAAAAGGTTCGTTTGCGGACGTGGGAAAAGTCTCTGTTGCCGTGGATGCGACTCCATAAATGTATTGCGGCAGGGTGGTGTAAGTCACAGTCGGGACGGTTCCCTGCCCGAAGTCATAGTCATTCAGCCGAAGAATCCGAGTATTGGTTCCAAAGCGCAGTTCGTGCGCGCCAGTGCTCCAGGCCAGGTTGTCATTGATAAAGAACCGGGAGGCGCGTCTTCCCTGGACCCAAGTGTTGTCGAGTCCGCCGACGCGTGGTAAAAGGCGCATTCGCGCCGCTGCCTTGCAAAACAATCGGGAATGCGGAAAGCGTTTTCTGAAAATCGCTGGGGCCGAACAAACTCCCATACCAGGAAAACGCAGGGTTGAAATAATTCACGAGATTCTGCGAAAAGACGTGCGTATATCCCGCTGCAAACGAGTACAGGGGTTGAGGGGAAAGAGCGTTGAACAAAGGATTGATAGGATCGGTGTAGGCAGCCTGGAGTCCGTTGTCCGTCTGAAAGCGAAACCAGGCGGTGTTTTTCTCATTGATGTTGTAATCGATCCGAACCGTCTGGACCTGTTCATGATCGTCGCTCGAATGAGAGACGCTCTGGCGATTCGCGCAACCGTTTCCATCATTCGCAATTGCGGGCAAACCTCCCCCGACATCGAACGGACAGCCAAGTACCGTGAGAGGTGTTCCGCTGGTATTTCCGTAGAGCGAAAACATCTTCTGATAGAACGGCACCAACTGCGGCGCGGGCTGATAGATCGACCCAGTGACAGAATCGGTCCCGCCCAGAGGGAGCTGCTGCAGAACGTAATTCTGAAATGCCGGGGTTGGAACGGTGGTGGCTGTGACGATGGGCAGTGCAATCCGAACCCACTCGCTATCAAAGAAGAAAAACAGCTTGTTGTGAACGATCGGGCCGCCCAGACTCCCACCAAAATGGTTCACGGTCGAGCGCGGTTTGTGGTTTCCCGGAGTGGCATTCGTGAAATAATTGGCCGCGTTGAACCTCGAGCCATTCCACAACTCATAGAGATTCCCATGAAACTGGTTCGAACCTGATTTCGTGACGTAATTAACCTGGGATGCCCCATACCGTCCCTGATCGACGGCATAGGAAAGCGTGTTGACCGTCACTTCCGATATCGAATTCAGTCCGAGGACGAGGTTTGTCGAGAGTCCGCTGTTCAGATTCGTCAGCGGATCATTCGTTTCCAAGCCATCGACGATATAGCCGTTTGAGAGCGCGGGCAGTCCATTGAATTCCACGTTGCCATACCCATTCGTGCCGCCAACGAAATCATTGCCGCTGCCTGCCGTGTTGACGAGCGCGCCTGCGGCAAACTGAAGCGGATAGGTTAATCGCCGCCCGGATTAGGAAGATTTTCCAGCGCCGGTGCATTGAGATTCGTCGACGTATTCGCATTCTCCGGGTTGATGAGCGGAGCTTCGCCGCTGACCTCGACGGTCTGCTTCGACTGCGCCATCTTGAGCGTGAAATCGACCGTTTGCTTCTGGCCCAGGCCGGAGAATACAGCGTCATTCTGCTGCGGTTCGAAACCTTCCGCCTCCACCCTGACCGAGTACGTGCCGGGTTTCAGTTGCGGGAAATTGAATCGGCCCGAGTCATCGGTTTTCGCGATTCGCTTCAGTCCGGTCTCCTTGTTCGTGATCGTCACCGTGGCGCCAGGCACCGCCGCATCGCTCGGATCGCTCACTTGTCCAACGATCGCACTGGTAGTTTCACCCTGGGAGAACGTTGCTTCAGGCAAGAAAAAATGAAACAACCCGGCAAACATAAATATCGAAAGAGTTGAACGCAGCATAGTTGTAAGTCGAGTTCCGGTCAACCGGCCCGTCCGCATAATTAACCGTACTTAAGATAAGTTATTAACGCAAGTAAATACAATGCGACAAAGTGAATTGTGAATGGATTGGCAAGCCTCGGTAGGGTCAAACCGCGATTATGGTCGGATGACGGGCAAACCGGGTGCGCCGTGAAAGGCGCTGGTCCACAGTGGGTGAAAGACCCACCCGGGAACTGGTTCGCTCCACCCGGTAGCAATCGGAGCAGCAGTGGAGGCAACGAAACTGCTGAAGCCTCTGGTGTAGAGGGTCGCTAAGGCGACTCGGCGAGCGTGTAGGCCGTAACGTGAGTGAACGCTGAGCAGGCCCCGAAAAAGGTGATGCAGGGGCCGACCCGCCCGATTTCGGGGAAGGCCGAAGACGATGGAGAATGTACGAGCGAACAAGTTCCATCCGACCTGCCGGGGTATTGGCGACGGCATGCAGGCAATGGGGACCAGGCGCAACACGGGAAGTCCCAGCGGTGATCGCGGTAGGGGATCAACTGGCAACTCGCGAGAGACAGGCCGGGCCGTGTGGGGTGGCGGAGAGGCTCGTAGTACCGATGAAGCCGGGTAACTCCGGTGGAGGGAAGGGGCCTCAGTTGAAAGGAAACGCAAGAAGCGACAAAGGACCGAGGGATTGGCGATGAGCCTAACAACTCCACTAAGTGTTCAGAAGTTGCAGACGGCGTTGCACGACAAAGCGAAGGGATCGCCCAACTTTCGCTTCTATGCTCTGTACGACAAGGTGTACCGAGAAGACGTGATGGCTTTCGCCTATGAATGCTGCAAAGCGAATCGCGGAGCAGCAGGCGTAGACGGCCAAACGTTTGAGGACATCGAAGAGTACGGGGTGAAGAACGATGGTTGGACGAACTGACGCAAGAGCTGAAAAGTAGAACGTATCGACCGCAGCCCGTACGGCGGGTGTATATACCGAAACCGGACGGGAAGCAGAGGCCGTTAGGAGTGCCCGCGATCAAAGATCGGGTCGCGCAGACGGCGGCAGTGTCTGGTGCTCGAACCGATATTCGAGGCCGACCTGCAGCCGGAACAATACGCCTATCGGCCAGACCGCAGCGCGTTGGATGCCGTGAGGCAAGTCCACAAGCTGCTCAACACCGGCCATGGACAAATTGTAGACGCCGATTTAAGCGGCTACTTTGACATCGATTCCGCATGCCGACCTTCTAAAGTCGGTAGCTCGACGGATCGTCGACGAGCGATGCTGCACCTGATCAAGATGTGGCTAGAAGCTCCCGGTCGAAGAGACGGATGAGCGTGGAAATAAGCATCGGAGTACGCGCAATCGGGATGAGGGACGGGGAACTCCGCAAGGAGCTCCGATTAGCCCGTTGCTCAGCAATTTGTACATGCGTCGTGTTCGTGCTGGGATGGAAGAAGTCTCGGGCACGAGAAGCGTCTAGAAGCACACATCGTTAATTATGCCGATGACTTCGTGATCTGCTGCCGTGGCCGAGCGGAAGAAGCGCTGGCCATGATGCGGAGACATCATGACGAAGCTGAAGTTGACGGTGAATGAAACGAAGACGCGGGTCTGTAAACTGCCGGACGAGAAGTTCGACTTTCTGGGTTACACGTTTGGTCGGTGCTATTCGCCGAAGACGGGCGTGCGCGTACATCGGTACGGTACCCTCGAAGAAGCGGGTGATCCGCATCTGCGAGGCGATTAGCGAAATGACCGGACGGGATCAAACTCTACTGGACCAGGAGACTAGTGGTAGCGAAGCTCAACCGCACGATGATTGGGTGGGCCAACTACTTCTGTCTAGGGCCAGTCAGCAATGCCTACGCGCGGTGGAAAACCACGCCCGCAAAAGGCTGCGTCAGTGGTTGTGTGCCAAGCACAAAGTGATGTCGGGGACCCAGCGGTTTCCGACGGGCCTCCGCACGAACGTGCTGGGTCTAGTCGCCTCACCAAGCGGACGAGCAATTTCCCGTGGGCGACACCGTGAACCTTTCTCCGAGAGCCGGATGCGGGAAATCCGCACGTCCGGTTCGATGAGCGGGGTGTGGAAACGGAAGCATGGTGGGGCTAGTGAGGCACCGACAGACGAAAGGGCCGGCAACCGATAGGCTACACCTAAACCACCGCGCCACACCTCGACTCCACAATCATCGATTCGTCCTCGAATCCAGTGCCGGTAAACGCGCTTGTGTTTCGCAACCCAAAAATGCCAGCGGCCCTGCGATACGAAGGTGTATAGAAATACTTAAACAGGTACAGAAGATAATATGCAGCGAAAATCATAGAAAACGCCCGAAGGAATAAGACCACTTAGTAGTCTGTGTGTTGAGAAGTGTTCGCGCAAAATACAAACATAACCAACAAAAAAAAGGCGAGCAAATTATTTGCTCGCCCTCGCGTTGCAATGCAGCGGCTTCAATCGCCGCTCGTGTTGGGTTGTGTTATCTGCCTGAGTTAGTCGTGCTTCCCGTTGATTGTCCGTTAGCTTTGGGAATGCTCACGTAGCCGCTCACCTGATCTTTTCCTACTTTGTTGATGACCACTTCTTCAGGCTTGATGCGTGCCTGACGTGTAGAAAAGGATCGGCTCGTTCAGCGCGCGATTCTTCTTTTCAAAGCGCTTGTCTTCTACGGTCATGGCCACGCTGTATTGATTGCGCTTCTGATTCACGCCTTTCAATTCCACCGTTACGTTGCCCACTTTTTGCGGCAAGTTATCTCAACGGTCATAGCAAACGCGCAGAGTTGGAAGCCTGATAATTTCAGTGCTCAGAGTTGCTTGAGTGAGAGGGTACCAGGCACTTGTGGCTTGAACATGAACCTCATCATCATTCTCGTTGTTGTTATCTGCAATGCCGGGAAACTTGCGGGAATGTTATATGTTGCATTTGGCCCTCTCGAGGATCCCCTCATCACCATGGGGGATGCTGTGAGTTCATTCTTGGCTAGTCCAGATAATACCACCAGGGACATGTGCCTTGTCAACCGGAAAGAGGTTGTTACAGACATCCTCCTTCGGAGAAATGGAGAACCTGCGCACTCCGAAGTATTGGAGACCAGTGCAGCAGCGTTGGTTTAATGCAGCGAGCAAAACACGATGGTGGACCTGCATTCTATTGTAAGTTCTTCTTGTGCATTTCCCCAAGATCGATGGGCTTGCGACTACCCCTCTTCAATTTGAGGTATCAAACATAGTCATGTCTCTGCAGACCTCGGCTTGGTAGGTTCAACTTTCAAAACAGGTTGAAACTAATAGTTGTACTTCAGGTTCCTGACTGCACTGGGAGCTATTGGAGGGTTGCTGGCGCTGGCAATTTCGTCTCTTTCCACCTCAACGTCTATTCAAGGCCTTTGGAGCCTTGGGTTTGGGCAGGTTCAGTGGTGAAACTCTGATCACAGGTTGGGCCCTTGAAGGCCTCGCTTCGGAAACGCCAGCCGTTACCGCGAACGTCCTCATAGCCAACTTACCGCAGGCACTACTCTCGTTCCTCTACTTAACTTTGAATGGTCTGCTTACAAGCATGTTCCTCGCTGACGAGTGGAGCCATTTTTCCAAAGAGCGCAAATCACTTCGAGTCTCGAGTCCTACAGGTCTTCAGCGGAGAACTTATTTTCTCCAATTGCCTTACCGCATCGCATTCCCCTTGCTAGCCATGTCTGGCTTATTGCACTGGCTGGTTTCTCAAAGCATATTTCTGGCTGTTGTGTCCGAGTATGACGAGGTCGGAAACGAAAAAAATAGGATCGCTATCGCCACCTGCGGGTTTTCCCCCATTGCTATGATCTGTGTCATGGTGGCGGGAGGTTGTATCATTACCTTTGCGCTCGCATTGGGGTTCAGGAAGTTCCCACCGGAAATGCCTATTGCCGGCAGTTGCAGCATGGCCATTTCTGCGGCTTGCCACTCGGCTCCCGGCGAGGGCGTCATCGCATCTACTGAAGCACTGCAGTGGGGTGTCGTGCCTTGGATGCTCTCGGCTGAAGGGGCTGGGCATTGTTGTTTTTCAAGAGATAGGGTTGGACTCCCTATACCTGGGCATATGTACGCTGGAGTAATAGGAGAGAAAACCGGGGATTTGGATCCTCGAAAGTAAATGCACAGCTGCGGCTTTCGAATCGCCGCAAATTCTGCATGTGATATTAGCACAGTGACAAAATTTTACTCTGATACGCCGAGCAAGATGTAATCGACTAGGAGCCTTACCATCTCTAATGGATGCCAAAAGACAGCTCCTCTGCCCATAAGGGCCTAATGACCAAGCGGCCTCACCACAATATCGACATGGGTACGTAGGCCTGATGGAAGTGGCCAATTTGCTGTCGTTGCTATACCAAAAAAGACGACTAGCAATTTACGGGCGCAGGCCCAGAAGTGGACTTACATCAACACCATTTGAAGAAGTTTTACATACGAGCCAGGAAGGCTGACAATCGTGCCACGATG
>CAVPKZ010000100.1:0-3265 GCA_963705755.1 uncultured Acidobacteriota bacterium
CGGAGAATTTCAAGCGCGTCAAGCGCGGCCTGGATGGGCGAACCGACTGGCCATTTTTTAATGTTAGTGCGGGTGACTTCGTAGCGTTCGCCAAGTTTCTCGATCAAACCTGAGGGATCTGCATTGGGGTTGTAGGCCTGGAAAAAATTATCCTTGCCGGAGAAAATATCGTCGACGCCGGTCCAGTCAGATTTGACGATTAGTGCAGAGGTGACGCCGCTGCGCGCATTCATGCCACCAAAAAGAAATGCTTTCTGGATGTGATCAGGGTCGCGATTCCAGGCGCCGAGGCCGGAAGATTGGTGCGCGGTATAGCCCAGCATCCATCGCATTTCCTGGGCGTTGAGATTGGCCGCGCAGGCTGCGGCGGCCGCAGCACCAAATTGGGGCGCGATACTGTGGGTGCTCCAGTGGCTCTCCACTTCAAATTTTTGGCCGCCGAGAGTCATGGTGACGCGGGTTCCGACGTCGTAGCCCAGAGCCACGGCGCGCAACAGATGCGTTCCACTAATCTGAAATTGTTCCCCGACGGCAAACGCGGCGGGCACAACAGCACAACCGGGATGCGATTGCGATGGCGAGTGGGAATCGTCGGTCTCGTCGGCGTGCGCCAACATGCCATTGGTCAGCGCGGCTTCAATCGGCCCGCACATGAGATTGGATGCGACCACTGGGGAAATTCCTTTTCCGCCATAGGACTGCGCAAATTGCAAGGCGCGTTGGCCCGGAAGCAATTTCGATCCGGAGATCATGGCGCCGAATGTGTCGAGGATGTGCTGCTTGGTTTTCTCAACGACCTCGTCCGGTAACGGACGGTCAGCGGCTTCGCTCATATACGCGCTAAGTTTATTCATGACGCCGCTGCTGGATTTCGAAGTCGTGGATTGTTGAGACGATGCCAAAGCGCCAAGAGCCGGAGCAGGCACGGCCGCAGTGCTGAGCGCGAGGCCCGCCCATTCGAAAAGTTTGCGGCGAGTGATTGGCAAAGGCTGGGAGGTTTTAGATTTGCTCGATTTAGATTTCATGTTGTCGGCATCTTATGAATTAAGATTGTCAACTGTGACGGCGAAGTCTTTTGAAAAGTTAAGCTCCGCTAACCTGCGCGGCAATGGCTTCTCCCAGATCTCTCGTGCTGGATTTCCCGCCGATATCTGGTGTGCGCACCTTAGATTTCGCGAGAATTGCGGAAATTGCCGCCTCGATGGCATCCGCACCTTCTTCAACGCCGAGATGACGGAGCATCATGGCGCCTGACCAGATTTGGCCGATGGGATTGGCAATGCCTTTTCCAGCGATATCCGGCGCAGAACCGTGGACCGGCTCAAACATGGACGGAAATTCCTTTTCGGGATTGAGATTTGCGGACGGAGCGATGCCAATAGATCCGACTACGGCTGGCCCAAGATCGGAGAGGATGTCGCCAAAAAGATTGGACCCGACCACGACGTCGAACCAATCGGGATGACGCACAAAGTGAGCGGTCAGAATGTCGATGTGATATTGATCGGTGCGGATGTCCGGATTTTCGGAAGCCAAGGCACGGAAGCAATCATCCCAAAAAGGCATAGTGTGAATGATGCCGTTGGATTTGGTGGCGGACGTTAGATGTTTTTTTCGTTTGCGAGCCAACTCGAATGCGAAACGCATCACCCGATTCACGCCTCGGCGGGTGAAGACGGTTTGTTGAACGGCCATCTCATCTTCGGTGCCTTCATACAGGCGGCCGCCGATGTTGGAATATTCGCCCTCATTGTTTTCGCGGACGATGGTGAAATCGATCTGGCCCGGTTTCCAATTTTTCAGCGGCGATTCTATGCCTTCGAAAAGCCGCACGGGACGAAGATTAGCGTACTGCCGGAAGGTGCGGCGGATTGGAATCAAGAGTCCCCAAAGCGAAACGTGATCGGGGACGCTTGGGTGACCAACGGCGCCCAGGAAAATTGCGTCAAACGGCCTTAATTGTTGCAGACCGTCATCAGGCATCATTTTCCCGGTCTGTACGTATCGTTCGCAGCTCCAGTCGAATTCTTGCCACTTCCACTGGAAACCGAAGCGCTTTCCTGCTGCTTCGAGCACGCGGATGCCTTCTGGCACCACTTCCTTGCCGATGCCGTCTCCGGCGATGACCGCGATGTTGAAGGTTTTCATTTCCCGTTTATCCCGTAACTGACGACAATAGTGGTGATAAGGCAGCGATGTCCGGAGCTGCTTCCAGCGTTTTCACGAAAGTGATAATTTCTTCGGTCTTGGCTTGAGGCCACTCAGCAAACTCAGCGCATCCGCGGAATTTGTCCGATGCTTCGGCGAAGCTCATGGGGTTGGCTGGGCTCCCCTTGCCAAAGGCGGCTTGCCCGGTGATCACCTTACCGTTTTTTAGAGTGATCTTTAGAATGGAGGTCATTTTGTCGAAACCGGCGCTCTCTGCCTGGGGATCGACGTAGAAATTAATTTTGCGGATCATTTCTTTTACGTCTGAACGCTGAATTACTTTGTCTGAAAATTGCGCCAAACCGGCTTTGCGCTCCAGCAAAAGAATGGCGATGCAGAATTCCATGCTAAATTTTGCCTCGAGGCCGGTCTTAGGATTGTGATGGAGCAGCGTGGAGGTCATGTTGTGGTTAGCGCCGACGTCGACTTTCTCCACCTGTGCGGCCTGGATATTGTTTTCCTTTATCAGGCGAACGAGCTCGGTCATGGCTGGGTGCGTGAGCGAACCGGAAGGGTAAGGCTTCAACGAAACGCCGGGGTCGGCGAAGGTCCAGGGTTGCCCCAGGCGATTCATGATCGCTGAAGGATCGTAGGAGCCCCCAGCGGCGTGAAAAAAACCACGTTCCGCCTCAAGAATTTGCTCTGCAGCAGTCCATCCAAGGCGACCAGTTCAGCAGCAACCAAACCACTCTCCGCGGCGTGTCCAGCCTGAAACGGTTTGGTCATAGTGCCAAAGTTTTCGCGCAGGCCACCCAATTGGGCAGCGGCCAATCCAAAGGAATTGAGCGTTTTTTTCAGATCAAATCCGGAGCAGTTTTGCGCAAGCCGCCGCGGAACCGAACGGGCCGCATGTGCCAGTGGTATGGAAGCCATCTTCGTAGTGGCGCGGCGAAATAGCTTCGGCGATTTTGCATTCCACCTCGGCGCCAATTTGATAAGCCAACAACCAGTCTTTGCCGGTGACAGGCCGCTGTTCCGCAAGCGCAAAAATTGCGGGAAGCACAGGAACGGTGGGATGCATCAGCAATCCATAGACGCGATCTTTTGCGGCGGCGGG
>CAVPKZ010000101.1:0-24588 GCA_963705755.1 uncultured Acidobacteriota bacterium
TCTGGAAGGTTTGCCCGAGTATAAAGGCAAAAATGTTTTCGAAGCCAACCCCATCATCGTCAAACTGCTGCGCGATCGCGACACGCTCCTAGGCCATCACGAATACAAACACACCTACCCGCATTGCTGGCGCTGCCACAATCCGGTGATCTTTCGCGCCACCGAGCAGTGGTTTATCAAAATGGACGCCATCGTCCCCGGTCGCGATAAAACGTTTCGGCAAGAAGCCCTCGATGAAGTGGAAGGCGTGAAATGGATCCCCGCTTGGGGCGAGGAACGTATTTACGAAATGGTGGAAAAACGTCCCGATTGGTGCGTCTCGCGCCAGCGTTTCTGGGGTGTGCCCATCATCGTCTTTTATTGTGACGCCTGCGGAAACCGACTCGAAGATTCGCCGCGTTACGAAACGTAGTGGAGTGGTTCAGCGACGAAGGCGCCGATGCCTGGTATCAGCACACCGCCGAGGAGTTGCTGCCGCCGGGAACCAAATGCACCTGCGGTGCGACCAAGTGGCGTAAGGAAAACGACATTCTCGACGTCTGGTTCGACTCCGGTTCGTCCAACCTCGCGGTGCTGACACGGCAAGCGGAGTGGCCTGCGGATATCTACCTCGAGGGCCCCGATCAATATCGCGGCTGGTTTCAAAGTTCACTGCTGGTGGGCTACCGGAATTCATAATGCCGCGCCGTTTCGTGGAGTGGTAACCCACGGATGGACGCTCGACGAACAGGGTCGTCCCATGTCGAAATCATTGGGCAATCCCATCGAGCCCGCCGAGATTTGCGACAAGTGGGGCGCCGATCTGCTGCGCTTGTGGGTCGCCTCGCAGGAATATCAGGCCGACGTAAAGATGAGCGACCGGGTAATGACCCAGCTCAGCGAGGCCTATCGCAAAATTCGCAACACGTTTCGATTCGCATTGGGCAATTTGAATGACTTCGATCCGTCAGCAAGACGCGCTGCCCAACGAGCAGTTGGAAGAAATCGATCGCTGGATGCTGGACCGCACTGCCGAATTGTCGCGCAAATGCGCGCGAATGGTATGCCGGATATGATTTCCATCGTGTATACCACGCCATTCACGACTATTGCGTGGTTGACCTCAGCTCGTTTTATTTCGATGTGTTGAAAGACCGCCTATACACCAAAGCGCCTCGCAGCAAGTCGCGTCGTTCTGCGCAGACCGCCGTGTGGAAAATTACCAGCGCCTTGGTTCGCTTGCTCGCGTCCGTCTCGTTTTCACCACCGAAGAAATCTGGAAGATGCTTCCGAAGTCCGCGCAGCACGTTGCCAGCGTCCACCAGACAGAATTTGCCACGGTCGATTCTCTGACCAGCGGTATCACTAAAGAAGCAGCCGAGCAGTGGGCGCGGCTCGCTCAAGTACGCGCCGCAGTCCTCGTGGCCCTGGAACAGGCGCGCGCCGCCAAGACCATCGGCGGCGGCCTGGAAGCCAAGGTAACTTTACACGCCGGCGGCGCAGCCTCGGCGCTTCAGAAGTTGCTGCAGGACCGCCGCGACGTTTTGCCCGCGCTATTTCATCGTCTCTCAAGTGTAAGTCGGACTCCGCCGCACCCGCGGGAGCTAACGAGAGCGAATTGCTGCCCGGCCTCTCCATCAAAATCGAACACGCCGATGGTAAGAAGTGCGAGCGCTGCTGGAACTACTCCACGCGCGTCGGCGAAAACTCAGGTATCCGACCGTGTGCGAGCGCTGCAGTGAGGCGCTTGCCGAAATCGAAAATGCCGCTTAGGTAAGTCAATCTTTGACGTTTGCGTTATACGATGAAGATCCACAGGAAGACCAGCATTTCCGCCATCGAAATAAAACGTAGTGCCCGGCGAGTATTTAATGAGCCTGCCGCGATTGCAATGGCTGTGGCTTACGCTTGCGGTCGTCATCGCCGACCGCGCCACCAAAGCCTGGTTCGAAATTCGCACCACCGAAAGCTCCGTCACGAGGTCGTCCACAATTTAATTTATCTGGTGCACAGCACAAATCCCGGAATCGCCTTCAGTTTTTTTGCTCGATTCCAATTCACCTGGACGAAAACGATTCTTATCGCTGGTTCGATTGTGGTGGTCATCGTGCTTGCATCTGGTTGTTGGTCACCGGCAAGACCGGCGGATCCATGACCTACTGCGGGCCTTGCTCTGTTGATCGCTGGCGCTACCGGAAATGTCACCGATCGCATTCTTGCACGGTGGCGTGACCGATTTCTTTGAAGTGTGGATTGGCGCCTATCGCTGGCCGGCTTTTAACGTCGCCGATTCCGCAATCACCATCGGGGCGGCGCTGATCTTGTTCGATGCCATCTTTGGCACGAGGCTGAACGCCACTGTATCTGCCAAAAACGCGCATGAGCGGTGAAAGAGAAATCAAAACCGAAGCGCCTTCAGAGCCGGAAGAGAATTCCGTCCTCTTCTTCGAAGTTCTGGACTCTGAAATTGGAGACCGCCTCGATCATGCCGTGGCTGCAAGTATCCGGAACTGAGCCGTACCCGCGTCAAAGAATTAATTGACGGCCGACTTGTACTGGTCGACGGAAAACCCTCCAAAGGGTCGCATCGCCTACACGCGGCGAGAAAGTAGCCGTAACTCCCAAAGCCCGGCCTCCGCTGAGAGCCCGTGCGGAATCTATCCCGCTCGACATTCTGTTTGAAGATGCTGACATCATCGCCGTCGAACAAGCCCGCAGGCATGACCGTGCACGCCGGCGCAGGCAACGCGACTGGCACTCTGGTCAACGCTCTCCTCGGCCGAGGCCAATCCCTCTCGCAATTCGGTGACGCCTTACGTCCCGGAATCGTTCACCGCCTCGACAAGGAAACCTCCGGGGTCATTCTCGTCGCCAAAACGACGCGGCCCACGCGCGCCTTGGCGAAGCTTTTCGACAGCGCACCGTAAATAAAACCTACATCGCGTTGGTGCAAGGGTCGTTCGAGACCATCAGCGGTCGGATCGACTGGCCATCGGCCGCGACCCGTGCAACGCGTACGCATGGCCGCAGAACAGAAAAACTTTCATGGCGCAAAAATTGGCAATCCCGCGCGGCCCGCACCGACTGGCGACCCTTATTGAGATCGAGGCGACGACTTGCTCGAAGTCCAGTTCACACCGGTCGCACCCACCAGATACGCGTCCATTTTTCCGCGCTCAAACATCCGATCGTAGGCGACACACTGTACGGCGCCGCTGCTCAATTGCGTGTAGGCGACGTAACCCTGCCGCAGCTAGATCGAAATTTCCTCCATGCCGCAAAAATTGTTTTCTCTCACCCGCGAACCGGCGAAAGAATGGAGTTCCGCGCTCCGCTCCCCGTCGAGCTGAAAGAGTTCCTCTCCACCTGGCCAAGGCACCGGAGGAGCCCCAGGAAAAATTGACGCTGCGCTCGCCGGATACCTATAATCTGGGCATATGCCACGCAAACAGTCTTCGTTGCTGGCTCTAGACGGCCATGGCCATATTACTATTGCCCGGGCGAGCCCTCGGCCAACAACCCTCCTAGCCAGCGGCCCCCGGCCAATCGACACCTCTTCTCGCAAGGCGTCGGTGCCCCCCGATAACTCCCAGCCCCAGCCTCCCGACCAAAACCCCACCGTCATCCCGATCCGCGTAAACCTCGTGGACATTTGTTCACGGTTCTAAATCGTCGCAACAAACTCGTCCCCGACCTCGAAAAAGACGACTTCAAAATTTTTGACGACAAGGCCCCCCAGGAAATTCGCTATTTCAGCAAACAGACCGATCTTCCCCTCCGCATCGGAATGTTACTCGACACCTCCAACAGCATTCGCGATCGCCTGAAGTTTGAACAAGACGCCTCGACAAATTTCCTGTTCAGTGTGTCTACGTCACAACAAAGACGAAGCCTTCGTCATGACCTTTGACGACGAACCCCAGGTGCTTCAAGGTTTCACCGGCGATGCCGGAGCTTTACGCGATGAGATTTTCAAGACGCGTGCCGGCGGGGGCACCGCAATTTATGACGCCATCTACTCGGCATGCCTCAACGAATTAAGCCACCCTCCTCGTCCACCGGGCGATCAACCCGATGTGGTTCGCCGCGTGATGATTCTAATCAGCGACGGTGATGACAATCTGTCCACCCACACGCGCGCCGAGCCATCGAAATGGCGCAACGCCCAGTGTGGTCGATTTACACCATCAGCACCAGCACCCAATGGATCGCGCTCTCACAGACCAATCCGATCAAAGGCCGGCGAATCGCAAGAACCACCTGACTCAAGGTGACCAGATTTTGCAGGATTTGGCGGACGAAACCGGCGGGCGTGCGTTCTTCCCCTACCACGTAGATGACTGGATCAGTCGTTCCAGGACATCGGAGACGAACTACGCAACAATATTCCATCGCCTACAATCCTACGAACTACGTTCTGGATGGGCGCTACACAGGATCCGCATCGAAACACCCGACCACAAGGGCTACCAGATCGGGCGCGACGCGGTTATTCGCGCGGGCTAATGCCAACGGAGCGGCAACGGCCCCTCCTGCCGGCTCCCGCGGTAAGCGCTTCTCCCTTGGGAGCGTAATAGCCTTTCCGCGCCAGCACTTTCAAATCGTGGTTGTTAGTTTCCACTTTGATCTTGCGAAACTTCCCGTCCCTCGCCGCGTTGCTCGGGTAATACCCCAACGTATACTGGCTCCGCAGCTCTTCGGAAATTTCATCGAAGCTTCTTTTAATTTCTTCTCATTATTCACGACAATCATTCGTCCGCCGGTTTCATCCGCCAACCGCTTCGCGACGCCGGGATTCCCCCCGCCAAATCTCCGGTCCGCCACCAGCAAAACGTGAATCACCGAATCCGTCCGCTGCGCTGACTCAATAGCCTCTTCAATCCTCACCTTGCTGCCTTCGTCTTGCGCGTCCGTGACAATCACGATCGCTTTTCGTCCCGCCTCAGTGTTCAGCTTTTCTCCGCTTGCCAAATAAATCGCATCATAGAGTGCCGTCCCAGTCATCTGCTGGTTCCCGATCGGTCCGGGATTCCCCGCGATCATCCCTCCGCCCGGTGTATTAATCCGCGCCCGCCGCACCGCGCGATCCAACTGCGCCCGGTCATCGGTGAAGTCCGAAAGCATATCCACATCGGTGTCAAACGACATCACCAGCGCTTCATCGCCCTTCCGCAGCACCCGGTCAAGAAATGCGCTACCCGCCGCTTGAATGGCCCCCAGCATGTCCTGTTCGCTCCCGGAAGTATCCAGCAGCAGAGCCAGCGTAATCGGCAAGCTCACTTCCTTGGAAAAAAACGAAATCTTCTGGTCCTGGCCATCTTCCACAATCTTGAAGTCTTCCTGTTTCAGGTCCCCGACAATCCGTTTATTTTTGTCGCGCACCGTGGCGAACACGTTCACCAGGTTCACTTGCGACCGGATCACCGGCCCTTGACCACCGCTCTCCTGCGGGACCGCCGGCACCGCCAGCATCGCCGCACTGCTAACTGCCAACCACACCCTCACAAGTTTGCTCAAAGAATGCATGTATACTTTCCTCTGTTAGAATCCGCTGTTGCTCGCCTCTGGCGGCCAGCATGCATCCTACGATGCCGTGAACGGACGGGATGGATGTGTAGCCAGAATCCTCGAGAGGCTAAATCGACACGAAGTTTGGCTTGAGGCCCATGAAAAGTCTACGAAAAACCGTAATCGTCGCCCTCATCACCCTCATCCCCTTTATCGCAATGAACGCGCAGGAAACGAAGCCAGATACCCCTGCTCCTGCACCGAATGCTCAGCAGCCGCCCCCTACGGCCGATACCGGCGCCAATGGCCAGGGCGGCAGAATTGTAATCCCCGTTAATCAGGTCATCGTTCCCGTCACCGTCAAAGACAGCTCCGGCCGCCTCGTCCCCGACTTGACCAAAGACGAATTTCGCATCTTCGAAGACAGGGTCGAGCAGCGCATCGCCTATTTCAGCAACGAAGCCTTCCCCCTTTCCATGGTCATTCTCATCGACAACGACCTAAAACGGAAAGATGCGGAAGAAGTCGCCGCCAGCCTGAAAGCCATCATCATGGGCCTCAGCAACGCCGATGAAGCCTACATCGCCCGCTTCGATCAGTTTTTTCACGAAGGCCCCGGCTTCACGAAGAATCAGGACAAATTACTCACCGAAATAAAACGCACCGAGTTGGACACCAAGCCGTCCGTAGCACCGCCTGGCCCCGCGATGACTGACGGCCCGGTAATCAACGGCCACTCCGCCATCGGGGATTCCCCCAATGTTGCCCCTACCGTTAATCTTGTTAACGGCCAGTCAACCAAAGCTCTGGACGACGCCGTCTACAGCGCGGCGCAAATCCTGAAAGACCGCGGCCGCGAGCGCCGCAAGATCATTTTCCTCATCTCCGACGGAGTCAACGGAATCAGATCCAATACCCACGATTACAAGTCCACCGTAAAGGAATTGCTGCGTTACGAGATCTCCGTCTATAGCGTCGCCGTCAGCAGCGCCTATTTCGAACGCCGTTTCAGCCGCCTCGTCGATTACGCTCACGACTCCGGAGGCGACGTCTACTTCGCCGCCAAGCGCAGCACTATGGAAGAACTCTATTCCCGCGTCACTGAAGAAGCGCGCAATCAATACACCCTGGCCTATTCGCCCACCGGAACGAATCGCGCGCTCGACTATCACACCATCGAAGTCCGCGTGAAACGTGAAGGCCTGACCGTCGACGCCCGCGAAGGCTACTACGCCGGCGCCGCTCCCCACTAATCTTCCGCCACACCGCGTAGCGTCCCTCGCTTATCATCTATCCATTAAAACTTTTCTCTTTTGTTGCTAGTGCCCACGACTTATTTGTGAGACAACTATATCGGGCCGAGCGATTTTTTCCGGCCATTGAAAATTGCGGAGGTGTTTGTGAAGAAGAAGCCAGCAAAGAAGAGCAGCACAAAAAAAGGTAAGTAGCACCTCAATCAGATTGAAAAAAAGGGCGCCGCGGATTTTTTCGCAGCGCCCTTTCTTATTTTTACCCAGCTCGTCTGCCTGTATCTGGCGTTCGAATCTCGCTTCAACGGCTCCGTCTACGAGCTCCGTCTACGAGCTCAATGCTTCCTCATGGCTCGGGCAAATCGGCCTGTACGCGCAATTGCGGCACAAGTACCCCGGCTTCGGCGGAAACTGCCCCGCGCGAATATCTGCCGCCACTTCCTGCACAATCTTTTGCGCGTCTTGCAGTTGCTTCGCATCCCGCGCCGTCGCCTGAATCTGATTATTCTGCAGGTAATGAAACACCAGCCGCACCGGGTTCCATTCGAATATCTCCACCGCCGCCAGCGCATAAATGCTCAACTGCAAATCCCGCCGCGCATCCGGATCCTTCTTCGGCTTCCCGGTTTTGTAATCCACGATTTCCACGTTGTTACCGCCCAACGCATTCACCTGATCAATGCGCCCGGCGATAATGACGTTATTCTCCATCGGCAATTCGAACGTCTTCTCCTGCTCCAGAATTTCCGGCAGGCTTTCTAGCATCGCCGCGTGAAACACCTTCAGCTGTTCCAGCCCATCTTTCTTGTATTCGTTCTCCTGGTAATCATCTTCAAACCCCGCCGACTTCCATTCCGTCTCGAATATTCGTTGCACTTCCTCAAACGGCAATTTGTTCCCTTGCGCAATTCCGCCAGCGTTCGCCGGATCGTGTCGTGTACCACCCGCCCAAACGTCAGCGTCCCACGCGGCCCTTCTTCCAGCGCCCACAGCCTCCCAAACAAATACTGCTGCGGGCATCTGCGGTAATTATCCAGCGCCGAAGGACTCAGCTTCAGCGGCTCCGGCGACGGCGGATGAAACGTCTTCGCCCAGGAAGCAATCCGCGAAAAAATTCGCGGCGGATCAATCGGCGCTGGAAACAAAGACCGCTACCGCCCCACCGCTCTGAACCACATCACTCGGCACTGGCGCAGCCATTCGCGGCGCCATCTGCACCACGTCCCGCCGCTTCACCACCGGATCCATCACAATGTCCTCGACAAAAGTAGGCAGTTTGCCTTTTTTGTCCGTCAGCGTCGTAATCGTCAGCCGTTCCCGCGCCCGCGTCAGCGCCACGTAGAACAGCCGCCGCTCTTCCTGAATATGAAATTGCTCCGCTGGCGCGCCTTCCTTCATCAATTCCGCAGGAAACTCAAATACCCGCGTCCGCTCCGACGCCGGAAACGCCTTGTTATTCAGCCGCAGCAAAAACACATGCGGAAACTCCAGCCCTTTCGCGCCGTGCACCGTCATCAGCTGCACCGCGTCGCCCGGAACATCATCTTCCAGGCTCACCGTGCCGCCCGCCTGGTCGAAATAATCCAGATACTCCAGAAACTCCGCCAGCCCCTTCGTATCGCTCTTCGGTTCCCACTCCACGACAAATTCCGCCAGCCGCGTTACATATTTGCGATCCTGCACCGCCGCGCGCTCGCGAATTTCCAGCCAGTCGATCACCGAGCCCAGAATTTGCTTCGCGCTCCGTCGGTTAATTGTCTTTCGTTGCGCCAAAAGAAAATCCAGCAGCACCTGTACCGAAGCTTGCGACGCATCAAACGCCAATTCCGTCTGCGGTGCCTGCAGAATATCGATCAGCGCCGCGCCGCGTTTCTTCGAAGCTCGCTGCGTCAGCCTCACCAAATCTTTCGGCTCCATATGCCACGCCGGTGCCGCCAGCACCCGCGCGCACGCCACGTCGTCATACGGCTGCGCGATCAGCCGCAGGTACGCCAGCACATCCCGCACCAGCGGGTGCTCCAGGATCGAAAGCTTGCTGATCACAAATGGAATCTTCGCCCGCGAAAGCTCTTCCACCAGTTGATCGCGATGCGCGTGCTGCCGGTACAGCACCGCGAAATCTTTCCAACGGTGTCCCGCGCGACGCAGCCGTTGCAGCTCGCCCGTAACCCATCGCGACTCGTCGTCCGCATTCGCCAGCTCCACGATGCGAATTTCCCCCCCTCGGGATGTGACGTCGTCAGCACCTTGGGAGGGAAGCGCTCGCTGCGCGCGTTCTGCCCGATAACATGCGTCGCCACTCGCAAAATATTCGGCGTGGACCGGTAATTCTCCGTCAGCGTCACGCGATACCGGCTGGGATCATCCGTATCCTTCAACCCCGCGAATCTCTTCTCAAAAATGGCAAAGCTCGCGAACGAAGCTCCGCGAAATCGGTAAATGGCCTGATCGTTGTCGCCCACCACAAAAATATTTCGCGGCTCCGCGCACAACAAATCCAGCAGCTCGATTTGCGCAATATTCGTATCCTGAAACTCGTCCACCAGGATGTAGCGGTAACGCTGACGCAGTTTTTCTCGCAGCGCCGTGTCTTTTTGCAGCAACTCCACCGCTCCCGTAATCAGTGAATTAATGGATACGCGGTTTTTCTCCCGCAGCAATCCCTCGCTGGCCCCGTAAGCCCGCGCAATTTCCTGTTGCAGCGCCACTTGATCGGCCTGCTCCGCATACGTATCCTCGTCCAGCTCCCCGCGTTCCGCTTCCACCTTCGCCCCTAAGCCATCTGCATAAGCCTGGAAGTCTTCGCAGGAAACCAGCTCGTCCTGGCAGCGGCTGAAAAATTCCAGAAAATCATTCAAAAATTGTCCCGGGTCCGGCAGCCGGCGATATTTCTCCAGCCGCAGCCGCGCCAAGTTTCGCCGCAATAAAATCCAGTGATCGCATTTATCCAGAATCACGCGTCCCGGATCCAATTCCACCAGCAGCGCCTCGCAAAACGAATGAAACGTAGCCAGCGTGACGTCCTTGCCCCGCTCATCAACCGCCTTCACCACCCGCGCCTTCATCTCCCCAGCCGCCTTCTTGGTAAAGGTCAGCCCCAGTATATTTTCGCCCGCCAGCGAAGCATCTGTCTCCAGCAGGTGCCGGATCCGCTCCGTAATCACCCGCGTCTTCCCCGTCCCGCCCCCGCAATAACCAGCAACGGCCCCGCGCCATGCGTAATCGCGCGCCTCTGCGCCTCATTCACACCCAGCAGGGGACTAGCCGTCGCCGGCAATCCCATTTCAAAAAGTGTAGCCATCCGCTCCATAGTCTATCCAATTGCCAGGCGAAGAGGAAGCGAAGCCGTCGCCAAGCTCAATCTCGGTATGGGTCAGGATCGAACTACGCCGCTACCTTCAACAGAGGTTCGTGCCGCGAATCGCCAAGCCTCGCGTGTCGATATCAACAGCGGCCTGGCGCGGCGGCCTTACTGAGAGTTGCTGCTATGTTCAACGGTTAATACGACTTTACCGCGCGCATGTCGTTGTTCAAGATAACCGAGAGCTTCAGCCGCATTTCTTAATGGGTAGCGTCTATCGATGATGGGTACAACTTTCCCGGCTTCAAGAAGTTCTTTCAGAACAACCAAATCCTTCTGGTTTATTTTCGCGATAAAGAAGCGCGTCTTCTTGTTCCCCATCCGTGACAGTAACGGCGCTAGTAACATAGCTTGGAAAATTCGAGCCAAATCACCACCGACGACGACATAAATTCCGTCCTGGCTCAGCGCACGCCTGTAATCGAAAATCGAATGATGGGCATTCGCGCCCAGAATCAGATGGTAACGCTGCCCGCTCTGCGTGAAATCTTCCCGCGTGTAATCAATGACGTGATCTGCGCCAATCGACCGTGCCGTCTCCATATTTCTGGTGCTACACACGGCAGTGACTTCGGCCCCAAATGATTTGGCAATCTGCACCGCGAACGTACCCACGCCACCAGACGCGCCATCCACCAGGACCTTCTGGCCTCGCTGGATTTGTCCCTTATCACGAAGCCCCTGAAGTACGGTGACTCCCGCCACCGGAACGGCTGCCACATCCTCGAACGATATGTTGGCAGGCTTCAGAGCCAGCTTATCCTCAGTAGCACACGCATATTCGGCAAAGGCTCCGCGGGCCACGCCAAAAACTTCGTCGCCTGCTCTGAACTGGGTTATGTTCCTGCCCGCTGCCTCGACCTGGCCGGCCACATCAACGCCTATTCGCTGGTCCTTCGGTGTGCGCAGCCCAGGGATAAGGCGCAGCAACGGCGCACCTCTCATGGTGTAGAAGTCCAGCGGATTTACTGATGCCGCGCGGACCTTTATCAAGACCTCATTGTCGTTGGCGGTAGGCTTTTCCACTTCCATGAACTGCAACGCATTCGGTGGTCCATATTTTGCGCGTACGATCGCTTTCATAAGGCGCTATTCAAGAGCCGAGCGGGAAGTATAGGACAGACTATCTGCGTAAGTCCTGAGTAACGCATTTAACCGGAAACTGATCCGCGGTCTCGATCTCAGTTCATTTAAGGGTAAAATGCCCCATAACGGGGCGGCTTCCCAAGCAGAAAATCAAAATTTGCAATTAAAATGAGGCTGAATACAACCCACACTGAAACCAGAATCTCAGGGCTTTAGCGCTGGGACTTCTCGCCCGAAGCCACCTGCGCGTTAAACTCGCCCGACTTCTTCTTGGGAACAGTCAGTGTCTGCCAATCGCTTCCCGCAAAATGCCTCGCCACATAAACAATCTGCCCGACATGATAGGAATAATGCGCAATCTGCCGGTTGATGGCCTGCGTCACCGAGTGCGGTTCGGTTCGAATAGTGATCGTTCTGGATAAGTCCGCGTCTGTCAGCGAACTCAACGCTTCGAATAAGTACTTCCAGCCCGCGTCCCACATCGCCATGATTTCCGCACGCCTTGCAGGCGCATCTTCAAACTCCGTATCCCGCTGCCGGTCCGGCTTCTCCCCATCCGTCGTCAGAAAATTGCTCCACCGCGAACGCATGTTGCCCGCCATATGCTTCACAATGATCGCCACAGAATTCGATTCCGGATCGATCTCCGCGCAAAGTTTATCGTCTGGACATTGCGCGATCGCCTTGTCCCCCAGCCGCTTGTAGTAACGAAACAAATCAATCGCATCCTTCAAGTACGAAGTGGTGAATTGGTGAGCCATGCCGCGACCCTCCGTTGACGCATGAAGAAACGCAATACCTACTTCTTTAGAACAGTTAGCGTCCTACCCTTTATTTAGTTTGTCACCGTCTCGGACCATTCAAAGTTCTAAGCTTGGCTTCGCCTTGCGCGCCTTCAGGTCGATGTTCGATGCTAATAAAAACAACGGAATTTGGCCTCGATTCGTTTTTCGGTCGCCTTCTAACATCAAATCCCCGCGCAGCGAGTTCATGCAAGAGCGCATCAGAAGCATTTCGACTAGCCGCATCTTCAGTACTCGTGATAACAACCCCTGTTTTCAAGTGGAGGAATCGTTCCGAGCGGCACCGGCCCCTCCGCCATTTCTAATATTGGTTGTGGGTCCGACACAGTCCAGTGCCCCGATTGCAGTGCCAATGCTATGTCTAAGCCGAATGTGGAGGCTTCTAAATCGTTTAGGTTGTATGACAGTATCGCCAATTGGCCAGCGAAAGATTTTAGCCGAGTTCCAATTTCATCTTTCTGAACCTTTGATAGCCTTCTCCACGCGGCTGCTTCTTCAATCTTGAGGCGAGCTAATTTCTCATCTTCCAATGCAATAGAAAGCGATAAATTCTCATGTCGTAGCCTCTCTTGTTCGTTCAGCGCTTTCATTGTTCCCTCACCCGCTTTGCCTGCTATTGTCTTAGCCTCAGCAGCATCCCGTTCGGCACTGGCAGCACGCTCTTGCTGTTTTCCAAGTTCAATCTTTGCGTCCGTCAGGTCCTTATCGAATTTTTGCAACTGCTCGGCTTGCTTCGCGTTAATTCGATTACCGAAGATCAGCGCTCCGGCACCAGATACAAAGGTGAGGAAGAGCAGTATTACCGTTATCCAATCAAATAGTGATTTCAGTAATTCGTCAGACATAGAAAGAATCTCAATTTATCATCGGGGCATTGCCCGAACCGGTTTGCAAGCTGAAGCAAAGAATAACTGGCGTCCTTCAGCACGAAGTGCTGAATTGGTGAGCCATGCCGCGATTCTCATTCGAAAGCTGTGGAAACCCGCAATATCGTGACAATATCCGCCCTGCCGTTTATTTAATTGGTCATTATATATCCATGTAGTAAAATAGGTCGTGATTTGCTCAACACCCTATCGGCTCGTTCCTACTTGGCGGTTCGTCTCGTCCCGCCGTCCTGTCTCTCTCATTTCAGAACAAGGTCGCCTTGTAGCAGCGAGGACTTGCGGCCTCTTTCCGTTCCTTGCTCTCTTTTTAGGGCTCCTGTTCTTTCTTTTCAGCATCTTCCAGTCTCTTTTTTGCAAATGCGGGGGGTGGGGGTATCCCAGAACCTCAACACCGGGTTTTGGTTCGTGCAACATTATCTATTTTATTTCAATATCTTGTGGACTCTTTTCGCGAAAACACCCGGGGGTGGGGGGGTGGCACATCATTTCTTCAACTACCGACGGCGCACGTTTGCTTGCCTTTCCCGTGTTCCAGTACAATCGACCTCATCCCCACTTATCTCCGCCGGAGCCAAAAAAATGCCTATCAGCGAACTGCTTGTTACCGAATGGGACCAGGAAGGCGCAAACACCCGCAAGGCCCTCGAGCGCGTTCCAGCCGAAAAATGGGATTGGAAACCGCATCCCAAATCGGGAACGCTAGGCTGGATGGCTTCGCACATCGCCACCCTTCCGCATTTTGCCATCACCACCATCAAGACCTCTGAATTCGAAATCGAAGGCGGCGAACGCCCCAAGGTGGATGGCCACTCACGGCTGCTCCCTGTATTCGACGAGCAACTCAAGAAGGGCCACGATGCCATAGCTGGCGTGACCGACGAACAACTCCGTGAAAACTGGACGCTCAAATGGAAAGGCCAAGTCCTGTTTGCCATGCCCAAGTACAACGTGGTCCGCGGCATGTGCTTCAACCACATAATTCACCATCGCGCGCAACTAACCATGTATTTGCGCACCTTGGATATTCCCGTTCCCGCGCTATACGGGCCCAGCGCCGACGAGCAAAATTTCTAAATTTTTCAATTGGGTGCCGTTGGCCCGTTCAGATCGCCCAGTTGGAAATAGTCGGAGATTGAAAATGGAAACACCAGTAATTCTCAGCGCCGTTCGCACCCCGGTAGGAAAATTTCAGGGCGGCCTCTCAAGTTTTTCCGCAGTTGAATTGGGCTCCAAAGCAGTTGCCGAAGCGGTCCGTCGCGCCGACCTCGACGCCAAACAAATTGACGAAGCCATCCTCGGCAACGTAGTCCAAGCCGGCCTCGGTCAGAACCCTGCTCGTCAAGCAGCACTGAAAGCTGGCCTCGACCCGTGCGTCGCCGCCATGACCATCAACAAAGTGTGCGGCTCTGGCCTGAAAGCGGTCGCGCTCGCAGCTCAAGCCGTGCAACTAGGCGAATCCGAAATCGTCGTCGCTGGCGGCATGGAGTCCATGTCCAACTGCCCCTATTTACTTCCGCAAGCCCGCACCGGCTATCGCATCGGCGACGGCAAACTCGTCGACTCCATGATTCACGACGGCCTGTGGGATGCCTACGAAGACTTCCACATGGGCATGACCGGCGAACTAGTCGCTGAAAAATACGGCATCACCCGCGAAGAGCAGGATCGCTTCGCCTTTGAAAGTCATCAGAAAGCCGTCCGCGCGCGAAAATCCTGTTTCTTTGAACCGCAAATTCTTCCCATCGAAGTCCCGCAAAAAAAAGGCCCCGCCATCGTAATTAAATACGATGAATCGCCGCGCGAGGACGCCTCTATGGAAGCTCTCGCGAAATTAAAGCCCGCATTCAAAAAAGATGGAACAGTCACCGCAGGAAACGCCCCCGGCACAAACGACGGCGCCGCGGCCTTAATTGTTACCAGTCAACGCCACGCTCAATCTCTCGGCAAAAAACCTATGGCCCGCATCGTCGCTCAAGCCGTCAGTGGAGTCGAACCCAAATGGGTGATGATGGCCCCGGTAGAAGCCATCGAAAAACTCCTCACCAAAACCGGCTGGGACCGCAACAAGGACGTCGATCTCATCGAACTCAATGAAGCTTTCGCGGTCGCCGCCATCGCCGTAACCCGCCAGTTACGCCTCAGCCCCGAAAAAGTAAACGTAAACGGCGGCGCTGTCGCCATCGGCCACCCCATCGGCGCCTCGGCGCCCGCATTCTGGTCACTCTGCTGTACGAACTACAGCGCCGCAACCTAAAACGCGGAATCGCCGCCCTCTGCCTGGGCGGCGGCAACGCCGTAGCCCTAGCAGTAGAAATGATGTAGCAGCAACTTAAAATCAAGGAGGGAGAGACTGAACTACACGGAACTGCGAACGATGGGCGAATCGTTGACGGATGAACCCGCCGCAACAGTTCCCGGCGTCAGTTCGCAAGCGCAGTAAGGGCAGAATTTATCCGTCTCACCAACTTCGCGTTTGCATTGCGGGCAGGTTGGCTGGAGATTGCATTTGCAGTTAGGGCAAAAATTAAATCGCGCGCCCACAGTCGCTCCACATTGCGGGCAGTTATAGGGCAGCGGCTCGCGCATCAAGAAGTAAATAAGAAACCCGAGCGCGAACGACTGTGACAGCATCACTACAAGAATTGTCCACAGCGCCGAGTTCATCCCACGCCGCTTGGCATCGCGGTTCACGTAACCGAACGCCAGCAGCAAAGCCGCCAGTGGAATGCTCGCAGCGGTGACAATTCCCGCGACGCTGAGCACCGAAAGCGCAGGGTTATTGGGAAATGGCCACAGTTCACCCTGAGGGGTGCTGAGCGCATGCGCATAAAAATTGGCTATGAAAAACCCCACCTGCGCCGCCAAGAAAAGCACAATGACCATTACGATCAGCCACTTTGGAATAATGCGCAGCTCATCGCGAAAGCGCGTCTTCTCTCTGGTGCGGCGAAAACGAATCCGCCTCAATTTTTCACTGAAGGTGCTGTTAACTTGCAGATCCGACATACTGTGACCTCATTAACTCCAGAATCTAAATCGCGTAATTAAAAAAATGTCCGCTACTTCCATTGCACGCACACTCACCGAGCATCCACCGTACCCACACTCACTCATTCCGATGTGCACACACTTACTGGCTTCGCTGCAGCCAGTAACGCTCGCCACTTTGTTTTTCGTGCTCGGACAACAGCACGACGGCAGCGATCAGCGCTGGGACCGCCCACCACAAACCAAATCCCATTTCCCAAACTAACTTTGGAACGCCGGCATGTTCCCCGAGCCAGGCAAAGAGCCGCCAAACGTAAGGCGCACTGGCCACTCCGGTGGCCCAGGAAATGCCCGCCGCAATCCACAACGCGCGGCGGCGCGGTTCGTGTTGGCGAAGTTGTTGCGCCCGCAATCCCACCCGAAACTGCGTGCGCTCCGCCAAGCCCGCTGGCAAAGCGATTGGAATCGTTTGCAATGAGCGTAAAGCCACTGAAATTTTGCGCGCGAAATCCCCGCAGCTATCGCACTCCTGCAAATGTGCGGCAAGCCAGGTGTGCTCTGGAGCGGAGAGGCCTTCGATGCGTTCTTGCGAAATCAGTTGCTGCGCCCGTTCATGAATATTTTCGTGAATATTTTCGCTCATGAAACTCCGGCCTCCAGCGACACCCGCAATGCTTCCAGTCCTCGATATAACCGCGACTTCACCGTCGACGGTGGTGCACCCAGCACTCCTGCAATTTCGTCAATCTGTAATTCTTCCTGGAAACGCAATAGCAGCACTTCGCGATAAATGGCGGGAATCTGCTGAAGCGCGCCCTGCACTTGCGCGTCTTGCTCTGAGTTCAAAACCGCTTGCAGCGCCGACGCAGAATGCTCGTCTCTTACTTGTAATGGGTGCGTCTGCTCCGGATCCGTGAGCGCGTCCAGGCTTTGCACTTTTCGCTGGCGCTGCCAATCGATCACCAGATTGCGCGCGATGGCAAACAGCCAACCTTCAAAGCGGGATTTTCCGTCGTACTGATGTCCGCGCTCCAGCACACGAATCCACGTTTCCTGGAAAAAATCTTCGGCGCGCGTGCGATCGCCGCTGATGTACACCAAATAACGAAACAAGCGGAATTGATATTGCTCGATCAGGCGGTCCAGCAAATCCGGGTCGCGCCGCTGCAAGCCTTGTGCCAGTGCTTTTTTTTCGTCTTTCATCAACACAGAGAAGGCACAGGTTGGCAACGTGCGGGTAAGCCACCCATTTTGGTTATGAATCGCCGGAATTAGAAGCGTCGCGCTCATTGTACAGAGAACTACGCGCCAGCCTGCAGAAAAGACTCATGTGGCTGAACAGGCCTTTAGTTCGTTGCACTTACGGCCACGATGACTACCTTTGCCAGTCTGCCGGATTGGCGGCTTGTATAGTAAACTCACTTGGCGATGTTCACTTGTCGAGCGCGACAGATTGGCTCGGTTTTTTCGTGTGGCAGCACAGCACCCGCATAGAGAAATGCAATCACTTACAGCGAGGCAGTCATGTCTGACTTTGGCAACGAAGGTTCTTTTGTAATTCTCTGGGCCGGAGAAATCCTTCCGTGCACGTGAATCTGCTCGAAAAGTTGGAGGCCAACGGAATCGCCTTCAACGATAAATCTTTCGGCGACGACGAAGTGGCGCCTACCTCCGATCCTTTGCCCATCGATTGGAAGCCGCGCTTCGGATTTGAAGTGACCGTGCTGTCTACCGACTATCCCGCGGCGAAAAACCTCCTTGAAAATCTGTTGCAACGTGAGCCAGAGAACTTAGAGATTCCCGCGCAACCGGAAGTGGTCGACCCTTCGACCATGACGCCGAAAGCAAATGAGGCGCCGGCTACGTTGCAAGTGTGGAAGGGAACAGACCCCAAGCTTGCGCACTTCCTGACCAGCGCGCTGAGCGAGAACAATCTCGTCGCAAGAGTCGCCAACGAAGCGGGATCGACCGCAATTTATGTGGCGGAAGGAAATCAGGCGCGCGCCCTGGAAATTGTGCGCGAAGTAACGCAAGGCGCTCCTCCGAAATAAGCATGAGCATAGACAACATCAAGACTGTCGCGGTGCTTGGTGCAGGCACGATGGGTAACGGCATCGCACACGTCTTTGCGCGCTCAGGTTACAAAGTGATTTTGCGCGATGTGGAACAGCGCTTCGTCGACCGTGGCATGGGTGCCATCGGCCAGAATCTGGGCCGTGAAGTGAAGAAAGGCAAAATCACTGAAGCAGAGCGCGCCAGCACGCTAGAGCGATTGCTTCCGGTCACCGACATCGCCAACATCGCTGCCGCCGACTTTTTGGTGGAGGCCGTTCCGGAAAAAATCGAGATTAAACGCGCCGTTCTCGCGGATGCCGACCGCCTGTTGCGCGACGATGTGATTATCGCCAGCAATACTTCCTCTATTTCCATGACCACGCTGGCCTCGCTAACGCGCCGGCCGGAGCGCTTCGTGGGAATGCACTTCATGAATCCCGTACCGTTGATGGCTTTGGTGGAAGTGATTCGCGCGCTGCAAACCAGCAATGCGACATTTCAAACCACGATGGCGCTCGCCGAAAAGTTGGGCAAGAAGCCGATCGCGGTGAATGACGCTCCGGGTTTTGTATCCAACCGCGTGCTGATGCCACTGATCAACGAAGCGGCCTATTGCGTGATGGAAGGCGTGGCGACCGCGGAAGCCGTGGATGCGGTCATGAAAATAGGCATGAACCACCCTATGGGGCCGCTCGAACTGGCTGATTTTATTGGGTTGGATGTGTGCGTGGACATTATGCACGTTTGCAGGAAGGCTTGGGCGATCCAAAGTACCGCGCCTGCCCACTGTTAAAGAAATATGTGGCGGCAGGCTGGCTGGGGCGCAAAGCGGCAGGGGGTTTTATCCTTACGGGGAAGCGGGCCAATCCAAAGTGCCTCAAAATAGTGTTTGCTTTTTCTTCGCCCCAGTGTTATTTTGCCTTCAGGTTTTCAACAGGCCGCCGTTTTTGCACTGTAGGTCTCATGGTTCGGGAGTGCAGCAACGTGAGAGACTCATATCGGGGCGTCCGATTTTGTACACCGGATTCGCAGTTCAGCACGTTCCATAATTGCGTATTCATTATGTTAACTACATGGTACTATCAGATTCGAAAGCTCTATTGTACCGAGGCATAAATCAGACGCGTCACATAAATATACTTTTACCGAGTGAGGTGCATGGCAATGGCAGACGAAAGAGCCAAATTGCTGGAAGCGGCGATATCGCAGATCGAAAAGCCTACGGCAAGGGCTCCATCATGCGGCTGGGCAGCCGCGATGTGCTGGTGCCGGTCAGCGTGATTCCCACCGGCTGCTTTCGATCGACGCGGCGCTGGGCGTGGGCGGCTTTCCCGCGCGGGCGCGTGATTGAAATTTATGGCCCGGAATCCGGCGGCAAAACCACCCTGACCCTGCACGTCATCGCCGAAGCGCAGAAGCTGGGCGGCCAGGCGGCGTTCATCGATGCCGAACACGCGCTCGATCCGGTCTATGCGCGAAAGCTGGGCGTGGACGTGGACAACCTGCTGGTGTCGCAGCCGGACAACGGCGAGCAAGCGCTGGAAATTGCCGAACGCTGATTCGGTCGGGCGGGGTGGACGTCGTCGTGGTGGATTCGGTGGCGGCATTGGTGCCACGCGCGGAACTGGAAGGCGACATGGGCGATCCGCAGATGGGCTTGCAGGCGCGGCTCATGTCTCAGGCGCTGCGGAAGCTCACGGCCATTGTTTCGAAGTCGCACACCTGCCTGATTTTCATCAACCAGATTCGCGAAAAGATCGGCGTGATGTTCGGCAATCCGGAAACCACCACCGGCGGCCGCGCGCTGAAGTTTTACTGCCTCGATGCGCGCTCGATATTCGCCGTATTCAGTCGATCAAGGACGGCGATCGCGTGGTTGGTTCGCGCACGCGCGCCAAGATGGTAAAGAACAAGGTGGCCGCGCCGTTTCGCGAAGCCGAGTTTGACATCCTTTACGGCGAAGGGATTTCCCGCGAAGGCGATTTGATCGACCTGGGCGTGGACGAAGGGCATTCTGGAGAAGAGCGGCACGTGGCTCAGCTTTGGCGGCGAGCGCATGGGGCAGGGCCGCGAAAATGCCCGCACCTTCCTGAAAGAAAACAAGGATGTACGCGACAAACTGGAATTAGCGCTGCGTAAAAAGCTTGAAATCACCATTCCCGTCAATTCAAATTCTGCCGAACCCTCGCCCAACGGTCACGCGCCTCACGCACAACCGGATAAGCCGCCAGTAAAAACCACGGCCGCCGCCGCTGGCCGCCCAAGTCGATAGATTTGCGGCCATCGGTAATCTAAAAATGAGTGGTGAGTCCGTTTGCGGTCAAGCGCCTTAGCGGGACCCTGCAAGAGCGGCTTCCTTACACCAGTACGGGCTCTTTCGCCATTCTCACGTTGCCATTGTTGTAGTTCTTTTCGCACGAATCGCAGAACAGCGCCTGGTAAGTAGTGCCATCTTTCGCGCTGGCGTCCGGGATTGGGTTCCAACCCTGGGCCTTTGTGAGCTTGCCACTCTGTGTGAACGCCTGAAACAGGTGCCACAGATGTATTCCATTCCGTCGGCGTCTACCTTTTTCGCGTCGGCGAGCCTGTGAATCCAGATCGTTTTGCGCCATGTGCTCCTCCAAGTTCAATCTCCACTGTGGCACACGCGCAGATGCGCAAATAGCTGCTCGGAGGGGCAGGTGTGCGCCGTTGGCAACCTGGCCTAAACATTGAGGCTCAGCTTGCTACTTAATGTCCAAATGTGCGGTAAATGCGACTCGGGACTTGGCTGGACGAGTTGACGGTAATTTCCTAAAACGTCAACCAAGCCGGGGTCGCGGTGACACGATCGTTGCTCCCATGCGTCCGGACTTACATCGTGGGCATGCTGTGAAAACAACCAGTGATGACCATCGAGATCGTCGACGCCGTACTGCCTTTCTCCATAGCTAGTCTCGTGAAGGTCCTCCCATATCTTTGCGCCCTCTCGTTTTGCTTTCTGGTAATGAGCATCGACGTCAGGAACAATAATGGTGAGCATCTGAGTTCCATATCCGAGCTCCGCCGGGCTTTGGCGGGTCGCGCCACGAGGGCTAGTCAGCATGATGTATGCGTCGCCCAAGTACATCTGGACCCCGCTTACCGGGTTGCCGTACCGATAGTGCTCCGTAAATCCGAATACGCTCGTGAGCCAATCACAGGCCTTCTGCACGTCGCGGTATACAAGATGCGGAAGCACGGTCGCGGTTGGCACCGAACGGTTATTCATAACGATACTATGATCCGGATTTGCTCACGAAGTTCAATGAGATTCTTCGCGGAGCCCGCCGAAAGCGCTCCCCATCGGAAAGGCAGTTGCACTGGTTTAGCAAAGAACTTTTTGTGATTGTGGAACCAAACATACTTGCACGATGCCTGGTCGTCGGCCTCTTCCCAGCTCGAACCATCCTCAAACAACACGCTAGTCAAAACAAAAGCGCCATCGCCGCCGTGTTCAAAATCGAGGTCTACCCGATCCCAGGACAGTTTCTTTGTTTCACCTGCCTTAATGGATTTGTTCCAACCAAAATCTTGAACCGGTCGCGCGTCATCAAGATTCCAGTGTAGCCACTTCCAGTGTTCCGTGGCGTCCGCAACAGCCGCGTTGAAAACAAAGCCAACAATCTTCCTACCGCTTACGTTTCTAATTCGAGTACTCACGCCGTCGGGGTCGAAGTGCAGGAACTGGACGGGGCAAGCCGATGCCGCTGAGGGGGGAGCTGCGCTCTGTGCAAGGGCGGGTGGACTTAACACAAAAGAAAAGATTACAAGCCCCGAAGCCATGCTGAATTGAATGGCGGCGAGTGGACCCGGTTGGCGACGGCCCATGGAAGACCGGAAGTCCGACATGGAAGCGCCCTCTGGCAATACCGACGCTTGCGACTACACCTGGTTACGCCATTTCAAGGTCGCGAGCGAGAGCTCCTACTGCCTGAGAAAGCTTGGTCCTGAATAACCGCCAATCGGAAACGGAGCCAGTAGCTAAAAATGCCGTCTCCGATGAGATCCGGGAGCGCATTTTTTTGTCTGCTGCTGATAAACTTCTTATATGTCATCCACGCATAACGAAGTCGTTCGCGAATCGTTCACTACGCAGGCGACAGCGTTTGCTGCCAATCCGTGGGTTTCCGATGAACAACGCATCGCGCGGCTGGTTTCCGCTGCGCGGCTGACGGGCACGGAACGCGTTCTGGACATTGCCACTGGCCCGGGTACATCGCGGAGGCCTTTGCAAAAAATTCGCGCGAAGTTGTGGGAGTGGATCTGACGGAGGCAATGCTGGACATTGCCCGTGCTCGAACAAAAGAGCGCGGTGTGAAAAATATTTCTTTTCGAGCTGGCGATGCGCAAAATCTGCCCTTCGAGGAAGGTGAGTTCGATGTTGTGGTGTGCCGCCTGGCTTTGCATCACGCGCAGCAGCCCGTGAAAGTGGTTAGCGGGATGGCTCGGGTGTGCCGCGCTGGCGGTACTGTGTTGGTAGAAGATATTTATGGCAGCGAACATTCCGCGCGGGCTGCTTTTCAGGATTGCTGGGAAATATTGCGCGATCCTTCGCATGTGCGGGCCTTGCCGCTGAGTGAACTGCTGCATATTTTTCGCGACGCGGGATTGGAGACGGAAAAGGACAGTACTGCGGATGATCTTTGCCCGGAAGTCGGACGATGGATGGCGACAACTAAGGTGCCGGAGGGGCGTGCCGCGGAAATGCCGAAATATGCACATCAACCCAGCAATATCATCGGGCTTTCGGGTTCTGCACCACCCACTCAGGCAGCGCAAGCACCCAATCCTCGCCTTTCCTCGTATCGGCTACATTCAACAGCCGGCCCTGTTGGGACTTCTCTCTTGCCCCCGTCCCAGATCGATCTTCCATCGGAGCGGCTTGCCGGTGACGCCACTGCTTCGCGAATCTCACCGGTGCTTTCGGCCACCAGACTTCAACAAATATTTTCGTATGACTGCTGGGACGGTCTCATGCCGTGATCTTCGCCGCGTTCCGGCCTCTGCTCGGTAAGCGCCTCCAGGGTCTGCTCCAATTTCTGCACCAGATCCGGGGCTAGGAGGCGAAGCTCTCCAAGCAATTCATCACGCGCTGCTTGAGCAGGCGAACGGTAAGCGTGGGAGTGGATCTGGGCCCCATCGTTCTCTCAGACAACCCTATAAGGAGTGGGCGTTTTCTCTTCCATTACCAGCACCGTCTTGCCAGACCGGCGAACCGACAGTATCGTCGAACGCCTGCGTAATGATCCAAGCATATTTTTTCTATGGGAGGGAAACGTCAAGGAGAGGGAGTCGGAACCGCGAGCTCCGACAGACAGGGAAAAAGCCCTTAGTGGAAATTAAACACCCAAATCCTTCCCGGCGATACCACGAAAATGACACTAAGGCGCTTTTGGTCACCGACTCCTGGCATCGGATTGTGGCGCCACGCACAGACCCTGCTGTCCGCGGGAAGCGCCCTTGGCCAAATCTCCACTCTTTGGACCCGTTCTTCAATATCATAGAGGCTGCAGGTTTAAGGCTCCCGAGGATCCTGAATGAAGAAGTCTGAAGTGCTGAACGCCTGGGCCAGCATTCTCTACAGCCAAAGCCAAGCCTTTCCATCGAGATCACCCGCTGGATCCATCCAGGGTGGCTGTATCATCTGTTTGCAGTATCAAGCTGCTGCTAGCGAGATCCAATTCGCCGTCCCTGTCTGGCGATCTGGGTGAACTCATCAATCTGGGAACATGCGTACTCTGACTGTGGCGGTGTAATCAACCCATTGCACCCAGACGTACTCGACCTCCGGGTTTGCGCGAATAAATACATCCAGTGCATCGGATTTCGTTGGTAGTTTATTCATTTTCGTTGACAGCGTGCCCGAAGCAATGCCAGGTGTGTACTCTGAGGTCATTTTAAGTCCGTAAAGGCGATTGGAGTTATTGAAAAGAATGTCGGCAGCGACTTTGATAGCCTGCGGAGTATTATAGTCGCCTTTTTGGACATAGTCCACCAATACCTAAAAAGCAATGAAAATAAGTATTGAAGCAGAGAAAGCAGTGTAAATCGCAACTTACTGTCTCCGAGAGCCTGGCGGAACTGACGATTGGCCAGCCAGAACGTCTCCGGATGAAAGTGTCCATCCGTACTCCAGAGCAGACGGTTGACAGGGGTGAGCTCTAAACTCTGTCGCAAGATATTTTCCTGAGCGTCTCGGCTGACCATGGGAAATACCTCGCCAGATCTAAGTAGACATTGGGGTACACACAGGCCAGATAGCCTGCTTCCCCGTGACGCCGTCTTCGCGGCGAGCACTCCGGCCACTACTACTTCCGCGACTTCTGGCGCGCCGACCTCGGGATGCTCACCGCCCTGCACGTCCTGGCCGCCCTCGGCGAGCTGCAGACCGCACTGTGGAACTGACCGCCGAGTACAGCCGCTACGTCGCCTCCGGCGAGATCAACAGCCACGTCGGCAACATCCCCGCCAAGCTGGACGAGGTCGAGGCCGCCTACGCCCGCCCCGGCGTGACCAGCGACCGGCTCGACGGGCTTACCGTCAACCTCGGCGACGGCCGCTGGTTCAACCTTCCCTCACACCGATGGATCCCTCCACCCGATGCAGCAGGCATTCCTCGATTGCGATGCCTTCCAGTGCGGCTACTGTAC
>CAVPKZ010000102.1:0-15286 GCA_963705755.1 uncultured Acidobacteriota bacterium
ACACATCGCCGACGGCCGTTCAGATGCTGGATGCTTTTCACGCGGCGTTTGCGGGGATGCTGGAAGTGGGCAAGCCGGTGATTTGCGTGGTGAATGGTCCGGCGATCGGCGGCGGAGCGGAGCTTGCGGCGTTTGGCGATTTTGTGATTGCCACACCGAAAGCGCGCTTTGCGCAACCGGAAATTTCTATTGGAGTGTTTCCGCCGCTGGCTTCCACGATTTTGCCATTTCTGGTCGGGCCGAAGGTGGCGTTGGAGCTGGTGTTGACGGGCAAGCCGGTGACTGCGGAGCGCGCGTTGGAATTGAGGCTGATCAATCGGCTGGTGCCGGAAACGCAGTTGCAGGCGGCGGTGTCGGATCTGATTCATCGCATCGGCAGCCCTTCGGGACCGGTGTTGACGATGGCAAAAAAAGCGATTCTTGGCGGGATGGGGATGTCGCTGAAAGATGGCTTGAAAAATTCCATGAATATTTTTTTGAATGAATTTTATCGGTTGGAAGATTCACAAGAGGGCTTGCGGGCTTTGGTGGAAAAGCGGAAACCTACTGGAAGAATCGCTGACATATTTGCACGCTGCTGAGGTTGAAAAAGAAGGCGCCACAAATTTCAGGAGCGGGATTTGTTGACGCGTTGACACACCTGCGATGCGCGACATACACTCGATTTTCAATTTGCAGGCATGGGCAGCGGGGAAGGCCGTGAAAATCGGCCGCGGTCCCGCCACTGTAATCGGCTAAAAAAGCCGTAAGCCAGGTTACCCTCCGATGCCGCAGAGAGTGCGCGTTCTTCGCGAGAAAGAGCGCTGCGAGTGCCCCGGTTTCTCGCGGGGCATTTTTTTTGGGCTAAATGTTTTCGGCGAAGGACGATAGAGAATTGCATCACACCAAGCGATTCAGCTCAAAGATCGCCGGGATGTTGTTGCCGGTATTGCTGACGGTGATTGCAACGGCCCCGGTGATGTGGGCGCAGACTGCTTTAACCGCCTCAACCACTTCAGCTGCGCAAAATGGGGCGCCCGCACAAACTTTTCGAGAGGTTGTGGACGAGACCGGAAGAACGGTGCGGATTCCTCAACCGGTGATGCGCATCGTTTCGCTCGCGCCCAGCTTGACGGAAACGATATATGCGCTGGGATTGCAGGACCGGCTGGTGGGCGACACGGACTATTGCGATTATCCGGCCGAGGCGCAGAAGAAACAGAAAGTTGGTGGCGCGATCAATCCGAGTCTGGAAGAATTGCGCATTTGCGGCCGGATGTGGTGCTGGTGACGCGGCACTTGAACACTTTGGATACGGTGCATTCGCTGGATGCGCTCGGGATTCCTTCTTATGCCACCGATCCGCGAAATGTGGATGAGATTGTGGCTTCGGCGAAAAGGCTTGGGGATGTGCTCGGAGCATCGGAGGCCGGTGCGGCGCTGGCGGAAGAGTTGCAACATCGGCTGGATGTTCTGCGGCAGAAGATTGGGGCGCTGCCGCCGCGCCGAGTGTTATTTGTAGTGTGGACCGACCCGTTGATTTCGATTGGCAAAGATACGTTTATTGCTGATGCGCTGCGGCGGGCGGGGGCGGTTTCGATCATGGATTCCAAGCAGGATTGGCCGCAGGTGAACCTGGAGGAAGTGGCACACTTGCAGCCGGAAGTTTTGGTTTTCGCTGATTCACATTCGGAGAAACGGCACCGCGCAACATCTGGATGTGCTGGCAACGCGGCCGGCGTGGCGCATTTTGAATGCCGTGCGGGATCGAAACTTTGCGGTAATCAGCGAAGCGGTGAACCGTCCGGCGCCGCGCATCGTGACGGCGATTGAAGAGCTGGCGGAGAAACTACATCCCGAGGCGTTCGTGGACAAACCGGCATCGGACAAGGTGAGTGGGAATACGATCTCGGATGCGAAGTGTCTATGCGCCCGCTAACTATCCAGCGTTTATTTTTGCAGTGCGCGGCGCTGGCGGGAATTTTGTTTGTAGTAGTGATTATTGCGTTGAAGGCCGGCGCGATGGAAGTTTCGTTATTCGCGCTGGGACGCGATTTGATCCGGGTCATCCTGCATCATGGTAGCGAGATCAAGAGCGATTACGGATTGATTGTGATGAATATTCGCCTGCCGCGAATTTTGCTGGGAATTTTTGTGGGCGCATCGCTGGCAGTGGCAGGCACGGGTTTTCAGGCGTTGTTGCGGAATCCGCTGGCCGATCCTTATGTATTGGGAGTTTCGAATGGCGCGGCGCTGGGCGCGATACTGGCGTTGCTGGTTTCGCCGCATTTGGCGTTGTTGCCCGCGGTGGCGGATTTGCTCACTCCGTTGGGAGCTTTTTTAGGAGCGACCGCAACGATTGCCGCGGTTTATTTTTTCGGGCGTCGCGAGGGGCAAATCGACAGCACGACGCTGCTGCTTGGAGGCGTGATTACGGGATCATTTCTTGCCGGCGATCATCATGTTTTTGATGACTTCGAGACGGGCAGCAATTTGCGCGGAATGGCCTATTGGTTGATGGGCAATCTTTCGACGTCGCTGCAGCCCAGCGTGTACTGGATTTTGTGGCTGCCGGATTTCTGTTGGCGAGCGGGGCGATTTACACCACGGCTTCGGATTTGAATTTGTTGTTGTACGGCGAGAAAGAAGCGATGCACTCGGCGTGGATTTCCGCGCGTGCGCTGGTGGTGTATATCGCGGCGTCGTTGCTTACGGGACTCGCGGTGTCAGTGAGCGGCGCGATTGGTTACGTAGGATTGCTCGTGCCGCACGTGATGCGGCAGATTTTTGGATCGGATCATCGGATTTTATTTCCGACGGCGGCGTTTGGCGGAGCGATCACGGTGGTGATTGCGGATACGCTGGCGCGTACCATTGTGCCTCCCAGCGAATTGCCGGTCGGCGCGATGACGGCGCTGGCGGGCGCGCCGCTGTTTATTTATTTGTTGCGGCGGAAATTTGCCTGAGCCGCGCGTGAGCGCCAAACTCTAATCGCGATGCCTTCTCCCTCAAGGCAGCCTGCGAATGCCCGACTCTCAAGAAGTCCGGCTGAGCGTCGAGCAGGTGAGCTACGCGTATTCGCCGAAACCCGAATCAGGCGCCGATTTTCACGCTGGAGGCGAGCAGTTTCAGGCGCGCGCGGGCGAAATCGTGGCGATCCTGGGACCGAACGCGAGCGGCAAATCGACGTTGCTGAAATTGATTGCGGGGTCGCGGCGCCGCTTTCGGGGCGCGTGTTGTTGAATGGCGATCCGACGCATTCGCTGGCGGCGCGCATGCGCGCGCAACGGATTGCCATGGTGCAGCAGGAAAGTCCGCTGCTGTTTCCGGCGCGTGCATGGGAATTTGTGTTGCAAGGGCGGCATCCGCACGGCGGGCATTGCAATTTGAAAGCGCGAAGGACATTGCGGTGGCGAGAAATGCGTTGGCGCAAGTGAGCGCGGCGCAGTTGAGCGACCGTTGGATGGGGAGCTGTCTGGTGGCGAAAAGCAGCGTGTCGTCCTGGCGCGGCGCATTGGCGCAGCAGCCGCTGCTTTTATTGCTGGATGAGCCGACGCTGCATCTGGATATTGCAGCGCAGGTGGTTTGCTGACACGGATTGCGGCATTTGGCGGACGAAAATCGCTACACCGTGGTGGTCGTAACCCACGAACTGAATTTGGCGGCGGAATATGCGGACCAGGTGTTGCTGATTAAGCGGGCAAGTGTTTGCGAGTGGGGCCGCCGGGAGTTGTGTATCAGCGGGAATTGCTGGAGCAGGTTTTTCAGACGCCGCTGGCGTGGAGCTGGGGCCGTCGGGCAGGCCGCGTGTAAATGTGGTGGCCGACCGAGAAAGCCGATGAAGATTTCGCGACAAGAATTGTCGCGACCAGGTTTCGCGAGTAGACTTTGCAACGGAATTTCGCGATAAACATTTTGTATCGGTGCAACTTAGCGCCGCGGTGTTGCTGCCTCGGCAAAACATTTCACCCATAGCGGGCATTGCCCCACCACAATCACCGCGGATTTCGCGCTCGGGAAGACGGTTAGTTATCGGGATTTTTTCTTTAACTAAACAAGCCGTCGCCGCCGCGCGACTGTAAGGCGGAGATAGGTGTCCGGCCACTGCAGCGAGTTGCTCACGTTTTATATGGGCGCCGATGCGGGAAGGCCTGGAGCCGGTAGAGCCGCCAAGCCAGGAGACCGGCGAAATCCGCAACCTGCGTGAATGTTCTTCGCGCAGGACAACCTTCAGAGCTCCCGCGCGAGAGGGAGTGGAGGATGAAATGAAACTACTTCGGTTTTTTATTCTGCTATTGGTTTTTCTGAGCTGCAAAACTTCCTCACTGGCACAAAATAATTCCGGGGACGCTGCGATTTCCGGGGCGATTGTGATGTACCGGCGGCGGCATTGGTGGCGCGGTTGTGACCGCGACACCTGAAGGACAGGCTGGACCGATTGCGGCATCGGCGAGTTCGAAGGCGGACGGTACTTACAGGTTAGCGGTTTCTGCTGGACGGTATCGTGTGCGGTTCGAGCATGCGCCTTTTAGATCGCTGGAAGAGGTTGTTGATGTGGGTGCGGGAGAATCACGCGCTTTGAGCGCGCGGCTTGCCTTACCGAGCGGTTGTCTTCCAGCGTAGTGGTCACTGCGGAAGCGGAGCCCACTTTGTTGGAGCAAGCTACGGCGCCGGTCTCGATTATTTCGCGGGAAGAAATTGATGCGCGCCAGTCTGTGGATCTCACCAGCGCTTTGTTGTTCGTGCCGGGCGTGACTATCGGCCGTACCAGCGCTGAGGGGGGGACCGCATCGGTTTTTCTGGATGGCGGTAATTCCAATTTTATTAAAGTGCTGGTCGATGGCACGCCGATCAATCCGCCGGGGGGCGCAGTCGATTTTTCCAGTCTGACGCTGGACAACATCGATAAGATTGAAATTGTGCCGGCGCGGAAAGCGCGATTTACGGCACCGACGCGGTTTCCGGCGTGATTCAACTATTTACGCACCGTGGGGAGGCGCGCGTTCCGGAAGTCAGCGTTTTTGCAGAGGGCGGAAGTTTTTCGTCGGCCCGCGGGGGCGGCGAGATTGGCGGAGTGCTTGGGAACTTTGACTATTCGGCGGCCGGCTCGTATTTGGAGACCGATGGACAGGGCCCGAACGACAGCTTCATCAATCGTACGTTGTCGGGGAATTTTGGTTATCGCTTTAGTGAGACGAACCATCTACGGCTTACGCTGCGCAACAACACTAGCGACGCGGGCATCCCGGGACAAACGGTATTTGAACCACCAAGCCTGCATCAGAAATATGACCAACGAATTTTCAGCGCTAATGCGCGCTGGGATTTTTCCAGCGGCAAGCATTGGCACCACGAAATCAGCGGCGGCGAAATGTACACGCGGCAGTACAATGACAATCCGGTTCAGAGTTTTTTTCCACCGATCCCAATGTGTTTTGTCCGCAAGCGAATCCTGCGTCTGTGCCTACGGCGGAATTTTGCGACTTTACGGGCGACAGCCGATTTGAATACAACCGCGCCAATGTGAGCGCGCAGAGCAGCTATCTGCTGACCAATTTTGGAGTAACTGCGGGTTACGAATATGAAGTGGAAAACGCATTCTTATCCACGGTGAACGTCAATCACGCACGACGAAATAACCAGGCGGGGTTTCTGGATTTTCGTTACCGACCGCTGCGGCGGGTTTCGCTGAATTTCGGTGGTCGCGCGGAAGCCAACGCTAATTTTGGAACGCGAGTGGTTCCGCGGATTGGCGGTTCGGTGGTGGCGCGATATGGTGTCGGGCTAGTAGGCGACAGTTTGTTCCGCGCATTTTATGGGCAGGGAATCAAAGAGCCGCGCTTTGATCAGACACTAGGGGACAATTTCGGCGATTTTGGTAATCCGTCATTGAAACCTGAATCAAGCAAGACCTATAGCGCGGGGATCGAACAAAAGCTATTGAATAATCGGGTGCGACTGACGGCGGATTATTTCTACAACAGCTTCTACAATATTGTGAGCTTTGCGTTTTGTCTGCCGGATGCGACGAACCCGACGGGCAATAACTGCGGTGTGATCATTCCGGGCGCTCCCGCTACTGGGTTTGGATTTTTCTTTAACACGGATCGGGCGCTGGCACGGGGAATCAGCGTGACCGGGGAATCCAAGTTCACTCGCTGGCTTAACGTGGCGGGAAATTACACGTATGACGACACGCGGGTATTACAGGCGCCAAACGCTTTCGATCCTTCAGAACTGCCGGGAAATCATCTTATACGGCGACCGGTGAATTCTGGATCGCTCACGCTGAATGGGCAGTGGCGCCGGGTGGGTGTGACCATTGGCGGGTACTTCACGGGAGTACGCACGGATTCGGATTTCCTTGGACTTGGGCTTACGAGGAATCCAGGGTACGCGCGTTTCGACATTGCGGGGCACTATGAATTGGGTCACGGCGTTTTGTTGTACGCCCGGGCGCAAAATCTTTTTGACAAGCAATATCAAGACGCGCTCGGCTATCCGGCGTTGGGACGCGATGCACGCGTTGGTGTGCGCTACACGTTCAAGGGCAGGGATTGATGGACGAGCGCGAGCCGGTTCTCTTTTGTTGGAGCGGCGGGAAAGACAGCGCGATGGCGCTGCATGCGCTGGTGCAGGATCCACGGGTGAGAGTTGTGGCGTTGCTCACCACGCTTACCGAGGGATATGACCGCATCAGTATGCATGGCGTAAGGCGGGAACTGTTGCAGCGGCAGGCGGAGAGCATCGGGCTGCCGTTGCACGAGGTGTTTATTCCGCCGGAATGCGTAAATTCGATTTATGAAGCGCGCATGGAAGCGGCGCTGCGCACCCATTTTGAAAATGGGGTTCGCAAAGTAGCATTCGGCGACATTTTTCTGGAAGACTTGCGCGCTTACCGGGAGAAAAATCTCGCGCGGATCGGGATGACGGCGTTGTTTCCGATCTGGAAGCGGGATAGCCGCGAGCTGATCGAGTCCTTTCATGCGCACGGGTTTCGTTCGATTGCTGTTTGTGTGAATCCCAGGGTGCTGGATCGCACTTTCGCGGGGCGAGAGTTGGATTCTTCGTTCTTCGCGGATTTGCCACCGCATGCGGATTGCTGCGGGGAGAATGGGGAATTTCACACTTTTGCTTTCGATGGACCAATTTTCAAAGATGCGATCCGTTTTCAATTGGGCGAGCGCGTAGAACGAGATTCGTTTGTTTTTTGCGATCTCTTAATGGAAAAGGAAGGGCAGATAAATGAATCTGCAAGCAGGAAAGCATGAAGAAACTATATTTCGCACGATGTTGATCGTGGAGATGATTCTTTTCGCGGCGATTATGCGAATCGTTCCGCATCCCTGGAATCTGGCTCCGGTTGGCGCGATGGCGTTGTTTTCAGGGGCGGTGATACGGAATCGCGTGATGGCGTTTGTGTTTCCGTTGCTGGCGATGCTGGCAGGGGACTTTTTTGTTGGCTTTCATATTTTGATGCCGGTGGTTTACGTCAGTTTTGTGATCAGCACGGCCATCGGATTTTGGCTGCGAGAGCGGCGCGGCGTAGTGCGCCTCGGTGGAGCTGTACTGCTTGGCGCGATACAGTTTTTTCTGATCACCAATCTAGGTGTGTGGATGTTTTTAAATTCATATCCCAAGACATTTGTGGGACTGATGGCTTGCTACGCGGCTGGAGTGCCATTTTTCTGGAACACGCTGGCGGGAGATGTGTGCTATTCCGCGCTTTTGTTCGGCGGACTATTCCTGGCGGAGCGCACCTATCCCGCGCTCAGGCCCAACGTTTCCGCAATTGCCTAGTAGGTCGCCGAAGGGATAGTGGGTCAGCCTCCGTATGCTTGTCCAACGCCAAGGTACTGTCAGTCAATGTCGGCATCCATCGGGCTAATTTCGTATACTTGCCGTACGCAGTGTGACTAACTTGGGCGGCGGACTAATGGCATCTGAGAATGGTCAATCGGTGACTACTACGGCATCGGACCTGCAGCGGCGGGTTAATGAGCGATTTGGGGTGCTTCCGAACTTCTTCCGGCTCTCGCCCGAGACCCCGGAGATCACCGAAAAACTGTGGGGATTTGCCGAAGCAGCCTATCTCGATAACCCCCTGCCGTCGGTCTTTAAGGAACGGCTTTTCGTACACCTTTCTCGCTTTTGCGCAGTCCGCTACTGCATCGCCCGTCACACCGGTTTCTTGATTGGACTCGGCCGCCCGGCCGGGGATAAGGATGCCCGCGCTGAGAGCGTTGTAAATGTAGTGAAATTGCTGCGGCGCCCCATTCCACGCGGGCCTGAACTAAAGACACGACTTTTGTTTTGCGGGAAATGTCCCGCGCCGCTTATCGAAATGCCGACAGCCGATACGCAGATGGAAGATGGGCTTTTTTCTCTTGCCAGTCACGTATTCTTGCAGACGGCGGACGCCTCGGAATGCCTTGAGGCACTGGAACGATTGCTGGGCACCGTTCGACTGCAGTACCTGCTGCTTTTCCTGGCGTTCGTGCGGACAGCGCACTACTGGACCAAAGTGCATCCTGAAATCCAGTTTGAGGATGACCTCAAGCAACTTCTTGCGACGCATGAAGCGCTAGCCAGTTGTATTATTGACGATCCGGAAGCCAGTGCAGACAAGATCACTGAATCAATTTTGGACGAGCTTCCGGTATTTCGCCTGCAAGCTGACAAGGCAACCGGCTTGCTTGCGTCAATCGTAGATTCTTCCGACGATGCGATTATCAGCAAAACTTTAGAGGGCGTCATTACCAGTTGGAACAGAGGCGCCGAGCGACTCTTTGGATACACAGCCAAAGAAGCCGTAGGCCGGCCTATCACGATGATCATTCCACTGGAGCGCCGGGACGAGGAAACGAGAATCCTTGCGCGACTCCGCCAAGGCCAGCCGATCGAGCATTTCGACACCGTTCGCGTGCGAAAAGATGGCTCTAAAGTTGAGATATCACTGTCAATTTCCCCAGTCAGAGACGCGGCAGGACAAATTATTGGTGCTTCGAAAATAGGGCGTGATATCACCGGGCGTAAGCGGATCGAGCGTGAATTGTCCGAAAGCGAACAACGTTTTCGCACACTCGCTGATGCGCTCGATACCCAAGTGCAATTTCGAACTCAAGAGCTGCGGAGGCGAAACGATGAGATCCTCCAGCAGTCGGATCAGCTGCGAGACCTTTCAGGAAGATTGATGCTTGCTCAGGACGAGGAACGCCGGCGCATTTCCCGTGAGCTGCACGACAGCGCTGGCCAGCATCTGGCTGCGTTAGGGATGGGCCTGGCGCGAATCGAGGATGACGCGAAGCGCGACCCTGCGCGACTATCCAAAAGCATCAAAGCGGCCCAGGATTTAATTCAGGATCTGACCCAAGAGATACGCACGACATCTTATCTTTTGCACCCACCAATGCTGGATGAGAGCGGGCTGTCGTCTGCACTTCACTGGTACATAAACGGTCTGGTGGAGCGCAGCGGCCTTAGTATTGAGCTGAATATGCCCGACGATCTCGATAGGCTTGCCCGGAATTAGAACTCGCCACATTTCGGCTGGTGCAAGAATGCTTGACAAACATTCATCGCCATTCAGGAAGTAAAACTGCGGTTATCCGTATCGCTCGTGAAGCCGACAAGATTTATGCGGAGGTTCAGGATCACGGGAGGGGAATTTCACAAGAACGATTGGCAGAGGTTCAATCCAGAGGAGCCGGCGTCGGAATTCGGGGAATGCGAGAGCGTGTGCGGCAGTCTCGTGGTGAATTGACTGTTGATTCTAATGCTCTGGGTACAAAGATCACCGCTATTTTCCCGGCTGGGAGACTCGCGGCCAAGGAACCGGGTACGCTTTCACGACACGGCATCGCTTGATTGATTCGCGAGATCGGGCGGCGCTTATTCTTACCGCAGCAGGTTCACATGGCGAACGACGTCGACAAGCAAATCGTCCAACTTGCAGATGAGGTCAGCAAACTGCCAACTGAAGATGAGCATTTGCACGCAGTTCAAGCCCAGATTGTGTTCGCAAACGAGATCTATAGAGGAATAACGCAGGTATGCGCGGACCGAAACGGCTTGGCGGGGGAGGCTCTTTTGCGCACGCTCTTCGAGGTAATCGCCTCTGCCATAATCCTAGCCAAGAGTCGTGCCCGACTCACGGAATTCGTTCTACATGGAAGATTTACGCGACTGTCATTTATACGCTATGTGCGAACGGATCGAATCAAAAAACGCCTGGCTCCGGAGATTGCAGCCACGGAGGAGGAATTTCAACAACTCCATGCCAAGTTTGGAAACGAACGCTGACACAAGATGGGGACCACGGCGTCATTCCTCGAAGCAGAATTTGGGGAAGGGACGTATGACAGTTTTTATCGACGCTCCTCGGCGATTGCCCATGGGCAACCCTACGTAACCGTATCGAATGGCAGAGTAGACGCACGTCGGACGGTATGGCAGCGCTTGAGTGGAGGATCGGCAATGATAGCCGACTTACTGATGGTCAAGCTGCTGGGAACTGTGATCCGCGAGTTCAAACTTGGGTTAGATGACAAAATGGTTAGCTTGCTAAGGCACACAAAAGCCATCACGACCGAAAACATGAACAAACTGGGGAAGGACGTCGGGTTATCCGAAGAAGAACTATTGCAGTAGTCATCCGCCGATCATTTACACTTCGCAAACCGGTTCGGGCACCGACTCGGAGGCTACGAACCGGAAGCTTAGGAGTTCGAATCTCTACGGGCGCACTTGTGATATCCAGATAAAATGGAAGCACCCTCTGTCCCCATCTATCAGATAAATTCGTTTGAAGGTAGTCGCTGGCGCGACGGACGCTTCGCGGGCTATGCTCCTCACGTCATGCCGCAAGGTAGAGCTTTTAACTGCGATTTTCGGTTTTCTCTAATTTTCCTAAGCCAAGCAAAATCAATAGGCTGCAAACGAAAAAAGATTCAATTCCCATAGCCGTCAGATCGCTGCAGCCACTAGCCCGCATCCGCCGCAACCGCCAGCGCCCACCTTCAAACGGCTCTATCGAACGCGCGCGGAGCACCTCGCCCGGACTTCACGCTTTTGTGAAAACGCGCCTCCGATAGAGCGTTAATCGGTTATGTGAATTACCTCCAAAGCTAAGGACTGCCCTAAAGGTGGAGGGGGAAGAAGGCAGGGACACGGCTGGCATAGTCATCGAACTGTACCCCAAAAGTTTCGCGGAGGAGCTTTTCTTCGGAGCGGATACGAATCCGATTGCCGCTAAGAAATATGATGACGGCGGCGAGCAAGGCCCACCAGGTGGTGTAGGCCAGGCCGGTGGCAACCATCAAACCAAACATTCCGAGGTAAATCGGATTCCGCACCACAGCGTAAGGTCCTTGCGTTATCAGTTCGTGTCCCTCAATGACGCGGGCCTCGTAGGTCCACTGCTTTCCGAGCGTCCGCACAGCCTGAAAGCAAAAAAAGCAACTTGCATAGGCAAGGACAATAGCGGCGACGGCCAAGGCCAACTCGCCAAAACGTGAAGGAGCGAACGGCCACCAATAAGCCCGGTGAAAGGAACCGACCAAAACGAAACCGACCCCTTGCAGTGCGATACCCCACTTCGCTGCGGCAACACGTTTGGTCTCTTCAGCTTTGGGCGGTCTCTTTCGAAGTAAAAAGATTGCGCCGAAAATGAGCCAAGCCGAGAAAAACGAGGATCAGTGTTACGGCACCGATCGTATCCATTCTGGTCCCTACTCCTTGAAACGAGATACGCCGACGGTCTGGAAAGATTCAGGGGATGACCAAGAACTAATCGAGCAAGTCGGGCTCGTCGCGGATGATGCGCGCCAGGAGTGGCTGAAACTGGAACCATCCTGCGAGATGATTTCCCACTTGCTGCCTGGTGGCGAGCGCGTGGGAATGATCGATCTTTACCGGCACACCGGCGGCTTCGGCGAGTAACTGCGCCTGGCAACTTCTGTCCATGGTGATGAACCACCAGACGGCCTCCTCACGGTTTCGCCTACGGTGATCAAGCCGTGATTCTGCAGGATCGCGGCTTTGTGCGGACCGAGAGCTTTCGCGATGCGCTCGCCCTCAGAGGTTTCGTACACTACACCGGTGAAGTCCGAGAACAATCCATGGTCCTCGTAAAACGCGCAAGCGTCTTGCGTAATGGGATCGAGCCGACGGCCGAGTGTTGCCCACGATTTCCCGTACATTGAATGCGCGTGCGCAGCAGCAACCACGTCAGGGCGGGCGGCGTGTACTTGCGAGTGAATGGCAAACGCCGCTCCATTTACCGGATATTTGCCCTCGACGACTTGCCCACAATGATTTACTAAAATCAGGTCTGACGCGCGGATTTGGCCGAAGTGCATCCCGAAGGGATTCACCCAGAAATGGTCGAGCCGTTCAGGATCTCGGGCGGTGATGTGACCGGCGACTCCTTCATCGAATGCGAAACGCGAAAACAGGCGAAATGCGGCGGCAAGCATGCGCTTGCGATGCAGGCGCTCCTCGGCCGCGGTGGCAAATTTAGGCGGTTGGGGGACGTTGGGTACGGGTGCGGGTGCGGGTGGTGCGTTTGTGGGCGATACGCTTTTTGGCGAGACTGACATTTTTCCCTCCGTTGCGTAGAGATTTTACAGTTTACTTGGCTTCCGTCAATCCGGCGTGTTTGAGATTGCCGATTGCTCGCCAAAGTGATTGTCGGTTCGGGGCGGGTCGACGAGGGCTTGTGCCGAAGCGTGGTGGGACGGGATGCTATAATTCCTGATTCGATATGGCTAAAAGCGCGTCTGAGACAGCAGCGATTCCGCCGGAAGTGCTGGCCAAGTATGAGCCGGTGATCGGGCTGGAAGTGCATGTACAGCTGCTGACAAAGAGCAAAATTTTCTGCGGGTGCGCGAACCGGTTTCTGGAGATGCGCCCAACAGCAATGTGTGTCCGGTGTGCCTGGGGCTGCCGGGGACTTTGCCGGTTTTGAATCGACGCGCGGTGGAGATGGCCATGCGGGCTTCGCTGGCGTATCAATTGCACGGTGCACGAGCATTCGCGGTTCGCGCGCAAAATTATTTTTATCCAGACCTGCCCAAGGGCTATCAGATTACGCAATATGAATTGCCGCTGGCGACAGGCGGGTGGATTGAAATCGAATAGCGGGCGCCAGGAAACGCATTGGGATTACGCGGCTGCACCTGGAAGAGGACGCGGCGAAGAATCTTCACGAAGGCTTTGCGGAATCGAGCACCAAGGCGTACATCGATTACAACCGGGGCGGGACGCCGTTGAGCGAAATCGTATCCGAGCCGGATATGCGCACGCCGGAAGAGGCATATGCGTATCTCACGACGCTGCGGCAGATATTGCTGTATACCGGGGTGAGCGATTGCAATATGGAAGAGGGGTCGCTGCGGTGCGACGCGAACGTTAGTGTGCGGCCTCGGGGGGCTGATGCGTTTGGCACCAAGGTGGAAGTCAAGAATCTGAATTCGTTTCGCTATTTGCAGAAAGCGCTGGAGTTTGAAATTGAGCGGCACGTCGGGGTACTGGAGGGCGGCGGAAAAATTATTCAGGAAACGCGCCTGTGGAATCAGGGTGACGGGCGCACGGTTTCGATGCGTTCCAAGGAAAAGGCGCACGATTATCGTTATTTTCCGGAGCCGGACCTGTTGCCGGTGCACATCAGCGCGGCGTGGCAGGAGGAAGTTCGGCGCAGCTTGCCGGAACTGCCGGAGGCCAAGCGCGCACGGCTGATGGAGGAGTACAAGATTACGGCCTATGACGCGGAAGTTCTGGCGACCAGCTCGAAGCTGGCGAATTATTTTGAGCGAGCCAGCAAAAGCGGTGCGTCCGGAAAAAATGTGGCGAACTGGATGCAAACGGAATTGTTGCGCAGATTAAATGATTCGGGAAAGCAGGTTGAGGAGAGTCCGGTTTCGGCGGCGGCGCTGGGCGAACTGGTGAAGCTGGTAGAATCCGGCCACATAACCGCGGCCATCGGAAAGAAAGTGTTTGCGACGATGTTTGAGTCCGGGCGGAGTGCGGGGGACATTATTGCCGCGGAAGGTTTGGCGCAAACGGTAGATATAGCGGCGATCGAGCAAGCAGCGCGTGAAGTGATTGAGAAGAGCCCCGAGAATGTGGCGAAGTTCAAGAGCGGAAATGAAGGAGTGTTTAAGTTTTTTGTGGGGCAAGTGATGAAAGCCACAAAAGGGCAAGCGAATCCGCAGGTGATAAACGAGGTGGTCAGGAAGATTTTGTCAGCTTGATTCGTTTTGCAGGTTGCGTGAGGACTGAGTCTTCGATCAACGATTTAACTTCAGTATTTAACTTCATTATTTAACTTCGGGAGCGCCCAACAGCTTTGTTGGATTGGCGGATGGAGGGGAGCTGCTAGAAATTCTGGAGTAGGGAAAGCGTCGGGGCTGCGCGAGAGAACGAAGAGAGATTTCTCCACTGCGCAGACCGACACCTTCGCAGGAACGAAGGTGGAAGAAAAGGCGTCGGGCTGCTTCGGTCGAAATGACAAGTTTGCGGCGATGCTGACGGGCGGAGAACCTTGTGTAAGGCGGACCGCCGAGAACTACTTTTCGACTACCCGGGAGCTCAGAGCGGATACGAGCTCGGGACTTCTTGGGTTCCGATCTTTCGGGCGGAAATGCCACCCGCCAAAATCCAGGGCGGGGCTCAGAAAACTCCAGACCAACCTCCGTTTTGCCGTCACGAACCTGGCCGAGGTGTACGACGTGGCATTCCTGCTCGTCCTCGGTCGCATCGTGTCTCAATTGCACCTTGGTGCCGCTGATCGGACGATGCTTCATGGCAACCAGAGCGCCGTGAGCGTTTATGGCGAGAGTGACAGACTGTTCCACAAAGGGCTTGCCTTGCGGGTCGCTACCGGTAATGCGCACGTGTATCTGCATTAAGACGCGTTGGCTACGGCGTCGAGCACCTGGGGTCAGAGGTGGGTTCATTACCTGGCTCATTAGAGTTCCAGTATTTAACTATACGCAGACGAAGTACTAAGTCGAGGGGTACCTCGAAACGGTATACAAAAACGTTACGGTCCCGTTGGGCAAGACAGTAAGCGCCGGTGTTACGGATCGGGGGGTCAAAATCAAGTGCGTTTTGTGGCGGGCTGTGCCGGGTGGCCTTGCGGGTCCTGGCGCTGTTCGATGGGGACGTAATGCCGGGTGTCATAGCCAAGGTAAATTTGGCGTGGGCGCGCGATTTTTTGTTCCGGGGTCGAGAAGCATCTCTTCCCACTGGGAAATCCAGCCGGAGGTGCGCGGTATGGCGAATAGCACCGGGAACATGGTCATGG
>CAVPKZ010000103.1:0-51470 GCA_963705755.1 uncultured Acidobacteriota bacterium
TAATGTCCGTAAATGTTCCGTTTCCATTATTGTGGTAAAGCAGCCGCGGCTCCATATATCCGCTGCTCAAATGAAATTTATCCACCTCCGGATATACGTGTCCGTTGGCGAGCACCAGATCAGGCCAGCCATCGTTATCAAAATCAAAAAACATCGTGCCCCATCCTAAATATTGTGTGTGCAGTCCCAACCCTGCGGCGTAAGTAACATCCGAAAACACCCCTCCGCCATCGTTGCGGTACAAAGTCGGCGTATCGTCGGAAAAGTTTGTTTTGAAAATATCCAGCCGCCCGTCGCCGTTGTAATCTGCAATCGTGGTTCCCATGCCCGCCTGCTCCCGACCATCTTCGTTAAACGCCACTCCCGCCATCACCGCCACATCCGTAAACGTTCCGTCGTGATTGTTGTGATAAAGAATGCTCGGTGCGCTGTCGCATGCCACATAAATATCCGGCCAGCCGTCGTCGTCGAAGTCGAATGTCGAAACGCTGAACGCGTAATGCCCGCCGGTTTGATCTATATGCGCTTTGGCGCTGACATCCACAAACGTTCCGTCGCCGCGATTTTCGTACAAAATATTCTTCGCTCCGGGCAATCCGCGTGGCCCGCACATTACCGGCACGCCTTTCCACACGCAGGAACTCCCTTCGCCCGGTGTGGGCGTGGTGGCAATATTAAAGTCCACATAATTCGCCACCATCAAGTCCAGCCGCCCATCGCGGTTGTAGTCCACGAACGCGCAACCGGTGCCCCACGCTTTTCCCGATCCGGCTACGCCAGCCTTCTCGGCCACTTCAGTGAAAACGCCATGGTCGTTGTGGTACAGCCGGTTCTTCCCGTAATAGGTGACGTACAAATCTTCCCACCCATCATTGTCGTAATCTCCCACGCATACGCCTTGGCCCCATCCCGTGGCAGTAAGCCCGGCCTTCGCCGTAACGTCGGTGAAAGTCCCGTCATGATTGTTGTGATACAAGTGGTTGGTAGGAGCTTTCTTCCCCGGAAATCCCTCCAGTGTCGTCCCGTTTACGATAAAAATATCCGGCCATCCGTCGTTGTCGTAATCGAAAATGGCCACTCCCGTTCCCGTCGTCTCGATAATGTATTTCTTGGTGTCCACTCCTCCGAACACGTTTACCGCCGTCAGCCCCGCTTTTTCCGCAATGTCGCTGAAATTTGCCAGCCCCGCATTTACGCCGCTCTTCGCTGCCTCAATCTGCTGCGAGGCCTGCGCAGGTGACTGTGAATGCGCCATCACGCCCAATAACGCCACCATGCCCAGCAGAAAAAAAACACACGCACCGATCCGTTCGCGAAAACTCACGAAAACGCCCATTTAGATAACATTTCCAGGCGAACGAGCACTTTGAAACCTATTTTTGGCGTCATGAAATCGACTTTACGATGGATGTCTACGAACGCCCATCCCTATCCAGACCTACGTAGCTAGCCTGAGGGGGCGTCTGTTCACAACGTACCAGTTACCCTTAAAAACTTCGTCCACACCGGAAATCCAAATTTCCTCCACCTCGCATCATAATGGACATCCCCATGATTTTCCGCAGATATCCGTCATTAGTTCTCAGGACCAGCCTGATCGTTCTCTCATGCGGCGTTTCAATTACTGCGCAAGCCCAATCTCAACAGTCCCCGGCCATCCCGCCATCTGAAAGCCAACCCGACACATCCAAAAATGAGGGATCTTCTCCGGCGAGAAGCCGCAGAGCACGTCGGATCCTGTCCAGCGCTTGCCAGGAATCATCAATGGCGCAGTAGTCGATCAGACCGGATCCGCCGTCGCTGGAGCGGAAGTCAAACTTATCCGCGAAGCGTCTGAAGACCGAACCGTCTCACCGCTGAAGACGGCCAATTTTCCCTCCTCAACATCGAGCCTGGGGTCTTCCAGCTCACCATTTCTTCTCCAGGTTTTGCGCCCCAGAATTTTTCTGGGATCCTGCACCCGGGCGAAACCTTCGCGGTCCCAAGAATCGCATTGCTTGTTGCCGCCGCCTCTACCGAAATGCGTGTAACGCCCGCTCCGTGGATATTGCTCAAGACGAGATCAAAGTCGAAGAACAACAGCGCGTCTTCGGTGTCATTCCGAATTTCTACGTGAGCTACGTTACCAACGCAGCCCCGCTGACCCCCAGGCAAAAGTTTCACCTGGCCTGGAAGACTTCCATCGATCCAGTCAGTTTCGGAGTGAACGCCAGGTTGCGGGGGTTGAGCAATCGCAGGACGATTTCGGCGGGCGACGGGCAAGGCGCCAAGGGTTACGCGGAGCGCTACGGCGCCGCGTACGGCAACTTTGTCATTGGCACCTATATCGGCAGCGCCATTCTGCCTTCAATCCTGAAACAAGATCCGCGCTATTTCTATGAGGGCACCGGCAGCAAGCGCTCGCGAATTCTAAATGCTCTCGCCCAGTCCGTGATTTGCAAAGGCGATAACGGCCGCTGGCAGGCAAATTACTCCGGCCTCATTGGAGGCCTCGCCGCCAGCGGAATCTCCAACATCTACTACGCGCCCAAAATTGTGATGGAGTGGGATTCACTCTTGAAAACACGCTGATCGGTATAGGTACAACCGCTGTCACCAATCTTCTTCAAGAATTTGTCATTCGCAAATTGACTCGAGCCGCCCCGGACGCCAAGCCCAAAGCCCGATGGCCCCGCCGCCATCAAAATACCCGGCGCGCCAATCCACGCCGGCGACTGAGCGCAGTAACCTCCATCCAAGCAATCCGCCCAGCCTGATTTTTGAGCGCTGCCAACTCCTGTGCCATCGGTTTTCGCCGGCTCTGTAACCGGAACCCCCCGCCTCTCGACTGGATTCCGCGTATTCTGTCAGCAGATGAATCAGCACATTCCGCGGAATACTCTTCACCAGCGGATTCACGATAAACGCCAGCAGCGCCGGCACCGTGCGGGTTAAGGACAACTGATTTATTCTGCACATAAATGCCACCGTCTTTCTCTTCGATGCGCAATAAGTGTAGAGTGCGACATATACCCATGGTCGTTTCCCACCGGCTTTTCGTGTTCATTGGGAGAGTCCGCATTTTCGACCTCCGCGATGCGCGTGGACCGCGTCACTGTCTGAAAGCGGCCCGATCCAAATTGTGTATCGCGCACGTCAAAATTCGCATTCAAGATAACCGTCACGATGGAGTGATTGAAAAATTGAAAATAAACCTTTGATTCGTCCCCGTTGCGCTCAATCAACTTTGATTTACGAATCTGCGGTTTGTAAGTGTCCGCGACAATCGTATCCTACATCACCGCTTCCACTTCGTCGAAAGTCGCCTTCGGAATAAAAATCACGCCCGCCCAGTGATGAATCAGCCCGCTCGGAGCTTTAATCGGGCGATCGCCTTCCCGCGCGCTCATCGCTTCGATATAAACTTGCCCACTCTTAAGCTGCTCGTACGCTTTGGTCCGCCGTGGGTCAGGTAAGCGATCCACCACAAGAAACTGATCGTGACCTATATCTTCCTCCATGCGTGCTTCCATGGCGTGAACGTAGCGGTCGAACGCAGCAGCCGTATCGGGTTTCAACTCCGTCGCGCGCGCAGCCACCCCGCCCAAACCGACCAGAATGCATAGCGCTACGAGTACCCCTCTCATCGGCATCGGCCTTCGCCCTTCAATTCCCAAACACTTTACGAAATAACTGAATCGTCTCCGCGAACGCCTGATCCGTTGCTTCCGGATCGTATCGCGGTCCTTCATCGCGCGTGAACGCGTGCTCCGTCGGGTAAAGCAGCGTTCTGTAACGCACACCGGCCTGTCGCAGCGCTCGATCAATCATTTCGCGACCCGCCTCAGGCACGTGCGGGTCCTTCGTCCCAAAAATAATCAGGAGCTCTCCGCGAATTTCTTTCGTGCGCGCCAACGATCCCGCATTCGCATCTTTGCCGAGCTTGCCATCATGAATACCTGTGCCGTAGTAACACACCGTCGCAAGTACATCCGGTTGAAATGCGGCGCGAAACGCTAAGTGCCCACCGATGCAGAAGCCTGTCGCACCGATTTTTCCGCGCGCGATTTTAGGATGTTGGGATAGCCAGTCCAGGCCCGCGCGGCAATCGGCATCGAAATCCGCGACCAGAGTTTTTGCCGCGTCCTGTTGGCCCCGGGTGCGTCCACCGTCATCAAAAGGAATTACCGTTCCAGGCGCTTCGATGCGCCGGTAAATTTCCGGCGCAGCCACAACAAACCCATATCCCGCCAACCGCACGCAGGTGCGAAGCAGCGGCGGGCTCAGCTGAAAAATGTCCGAATAAACCCATATCCCCGGATATGCACCTTCCACGCCCGGTGCAGCCACAAAAGTTCGCATTGGCGGACCCGCCAGAGGAATGTCCGCATATTCAGTCTTGACGATCATTTGCTATTCAGCGCGGCATTCTGGCCCACAGCCTCCACACAGTCAACTCATGCGCGCCGGCTACTCGCAACATTGAATCCGCCGCCGACAGCATTTGATCCACGTTCGATTGATTCATTCAATCTATAAATGGATACAAACTGATTACGCACTTCGCGGTCGGCGGCACCAGGGATATAATCCTTCTCCATTCCAAACTCAAAGAGGAATCACCTCATGACTTCGAGCAAGTCTCTCCGCACCATTGCGCTGCTTACTGTGTCATTGGCTGTCGTTTTATTCGCTGGCTCAGCCGCCGCCCAGGCTCCGCCGCCTTCCAACTCAAACACTTTGCCCAGCGAGATGCCCACGCGACTCGAACCCGTCACAGATTCCTTTGACTACACTCGGCGCGAAGTGATGATTCCCATGCGCGACGGCATCAAGCTGCACACCGTAATCCTGATCCCCAAAGGCGCAAAAAACGCCCCAATTCTTCTAACTCGCACGCCCTATAACGCCACCGAGCTCACCAACCACAGCTACAGCTCGCACCTCGGCCCCAGTCTTAAACGGCTACGACAACGCCCTCGAAGTGATCCTCGAAGGCGGCTACATCCGCGTCGTCCAGGACATTCGCGGCAAACACGGCTCCGAAGGCGACTACGTCATCAATCGCCCGTTGCACGGCCCGCTGAATCCCACCCCCGTCGATCATTCGACCGACACCTATGACACCATCGACTGGCTGGTGAAGAACATTCCCGAGAGCAACGGCAAGGTCGGCATCCTGGGGATTTCCTACGACGGCTTCCTGCCCTTGATGGCGCTGGTCGATCCGCATCCGGCGCTCAAGGTTTCCGTGCCGATGAATCCCATGGTGGACGGCTGGATGGGCGACGACTGGTTCCACAACGGCGCCTTCCGCGAAGCAGAACATGCCCTACATTTACGAACAGGAAGCCACCCGCAAGGGAGACGCAACAGTGGTGGCTCAGCCACCACGACGAGTACGACATGTATATGCAAGCGGGCTCGGCCGGCGAACTTGGTCGCCGTCGCGGCCTCGAGCAGGTTGGCTTCTGGAACAAACTCGTCGCAGCATCCCGGCTTACGACGCTTCTGGCAGCGACCAGGCCGTGGACAAGATGCTCGCCGCGCAGCCGCTGAAAGTACCCGTGATGCTGGTCCACAGCCTGTGGGATCAGGAAGACATCTACGGCGCCCCCGCCGTCTACAAAGCGATCAAGCCGAAGGACACGGCCAACGACAAGGTCTTTCTGGTCATGGGCCCGTGGCATCACGGCCGGATGAAATCGGCGACGGCAGTTCGCTGGGCGCGATGAAGTTCGGGAGCGACACCGGCGCTGTATTTCCGCAGAAATTCTCGCGCCCGTTTCTGGCTCAATATCTGAAGGACGGCGCGCCCAAAGGCCGACATCGCCGCCCGTGACCGCCTTCGAAACCGGCACGAACACATGGCGCCGGCTATCCGCCTGGCCATCCGGATGCGCCAGTGGCTGCACGCGTCAAGACGACGCCGCTTTATCTCAGCGCCGGACTCAAGCTGAGCCTCGAACGCCCCGGAGCAGCCGAGGACCGGCGCTTCGAAGAATACATCTCCGATCCCGCCAAGCCCGTGCCATACTGCGCGCGCCCCAGCCAGCCCATGGGCTACGACGACGGACGTGCCTGGCCGCATTGGCTGGTCGAGGACCAGCGCGAAGCTTCCGGCCGCCCGGACGTTCGTCGACGTTCGTCTCCGACGTACTTAACGGCGCCGATGAAGATCAGCGGCCAGCCGATCGCCAATCTGGTCGCCTCCACCAGCGGCACCGACTCCGACTGGGTCGTCAAATTGATCGACGTATATCCCGACGAAGTCGGCGGCCAGGCGGTCATGGGCGGCTATCAGCTCGATGATCGCTGCCGACATTTTCCGCGGCCGCTACCGCGAAAGCCTCGGAAAATCCAAAACCGATCACGCCGGACACGCCGCTGCTATATCGCTTCGCCCTGCCGACGGCGAACCACGTTTTCCTGCCAGGGCATCGCATCATGGTCCAGATCCAGTCGAGCTGGTTCCCGCTCTACGACCGCAATCCGCAAACCTTCGTACCCAAATCTTCCGGGCCAAACCCAGCGACTATCGCAAAGCCACCCAGCGCATCTACCACGCCCCAGATCAAGCCAGCTTTATCGATCTGCCTCTGGTCGCGGCCCCATAGCGGCCAAACCTCTTTCGTTATATAAATCGTCTAAGAAGGTAGACAGCCCTAGGAGGCCTGACTATGACAAAAACCAAATTTCTAGGTATGGCGCTTTTCTCCCTGTTGGTCGCCCTCAGCGCAAACGCGAGCAGTTTAGAGTGCTCCACCCGCTGCGCCTCTCAACACCGATAAGTCCGTTTGGGCGTTTGAATTCGTCAAGGTGAAACCCGGGATGTTCGGCGCCACCATGGGGTACCTGGACGATAACTGGTTGCGGTTACGCGCGGAAGCCAAGCGCGAGGGCGCAGTTTTAAATTACAACCACATAGCCGGAGAAGAGTCCAGCAAAGTCCAGCAACACCGATTGGGACATCCTGCTGATGACGGAATACAAGAACCAGGCTGCTTACAATGGGCGCGAAAAAGTGTTCGATTCGATATTGCAGCGACTCCCAGACAAAACGTCCGAAATAATTAGACGCTATAAATCAGAAGTGATTAGAGGCTACAAAAAGGATGAGCTATTTCAATCCGTGAAAATTCGTGTACTGCAGGATTTTTCCGAAAATGGCTACCCGCAGCTGCGTCTGCTCACCAAAAAGTGAACCGGCGAAATTCTATTCGTAGCGCAGCGCCGATTACTGCTTTTGCGGAGCCTCGCCAAGCTGTTTCAGTTTCTCTTCCGCGCTGCCCTTAATCCCGTTGCGGCGATCCTCGGGATCAGTCGTATCCGAAGGCAAAAGTGCCAGAGCCTTCTTGGCATTCTCGCGTGCCAAATCTCTTTGCCCGTCAGCAAAATATGCATCCGACAGGCTGTCATACACATTCGGTGAATCAGGATACGCTTCTGCGTTGAGCTTCAGAATTTCAATCGCACCCTTGTTATCTTGGGCTTGTAGATGCTCGTATCCCATGAAGTTCACGATATCCTCGGGAAACAATTTCGCCCCGGGATCGTGCTTCCGCGCCTCTTCCAGATTCTTCCCAACTTTGGCCGCGCCGCCAGGCTGATCAAGTTGATCCAACACACGCACTTCCTTTGGTACCGCCACCGTTTCCCTGGCGCCCGGTGCTCGCCCCGGCGTCTTGATCAGCGTTGTCACATACCAGTCCACAATTTCACCGCGCATTTCTGGGTGCGCTTTAAACATGTCCGCTCCGTGTCCTCCTGTCGCGACATGAACAAACTTCTTATCGGGATCAGCCGCGAGATTGTAGAGCCACTCAATGGCCACCACCGAAGGCGGAAATTCGTCGTCGTCCGCCACCGCGAAAAACACCGGTAACTGGTGGACTCCCGCAAAAATTGTCGCCCCTTCAGATCGGTGTTCCCGGAGAGCAGCACTAAAGAATTCACCTCCGTATGCCGCCGCGCCGTCTGAATGGAATTATTTACTCCGCAACTCGCGCCGCCAACGCCAATCACGTCGCGTGTCACTCCCGGCTGCGACACCAGGTACTGAAACGCAGTGTCGATATCGCCTGGCCACTTTTCCGCTTGAATCTGCGCGGCTTGTTGTGGCGACAACTTATCAAATGGATCGCCACCGCTCTCGCCAAAGCCACGGTAGTCCAGTGTCAGCACATTGATTCCCGCCGCCGCAAGCTGCTGCGCCAATCCGTCCCAAATTTTGCGCTGTCGGTTGCATTGATGCAAAAGCAGCACGCCCGGTCCCGGTTTCGCCGCCGCAAAATAAGTCGCCTTAAGCTCGGTGCCGTCAGCCGCGGTCAGATCCACAACCCGCTCAGCGGACCAACTACTCACACCAAATGTAAAAACGCACATTAAAAGAGTGAGAGCGCGAAACGAAATACGACCCATAACGCTTACCTCTCAAGCGACCACATCATTACATAACAATAATTGCCTGGTTTCTGCGCCTGCCTGTTCTAGCAGCAGCCGCTCGCCGGCAGCCCCTCGCCCGCCACTGTAAGGACCAAACGCTTCCTTCGGAATTGGCGTGCCATGCAACGTCAGCCAGCAACGCCGCGCCACATTGAATAGCACCAGCACCACGCCCGTCACAAAAATAGTCATCAGTATGGAATCGAGATAACCCTGTACCTGAGTCGCCGGCTTATAGGTCAGCGGCCAAAATATTCTTAATCGACAACACGCCAGCCAGTCAGCGTGGTCGTGCCAACAAAAAGCATGGGCACCACAGTAATCCACGCATACCGCGCCTTCCCCATATTCACAAGAAACGTAGTCCCCACCGCCAGCGCGATCGTCGCCAGCAATTGGTTCCCGGTTCCAAACAATGGCCACAACGTGGAAATATTGCCGGTGTAAATCAGGTATCCCCAGGCCAGCACCACAAAAAAAGTAGTTATCAAATTTCCAGGCAGCCACGCATTATTACCGAACGGCTTGTGCACCTTGCCAAGCAGTTCCTGCAAAACGTCGCGCCGCCACGCGCGTGCCGGTATCGATCGTCGTCAGAATAAATAGTGCTTCGAACATGATCGCGTAGTGATACCAGTAGCCCATCAATCGCGTCATGCCTGGAATACCTCTAAAAATTTGCGCCATGCCCACCGCTAGGGACACCGCTCCGCCGGTACGCCCCGCCAACTTTTCACCGACTTCGCTCGAAAACAAGTCCAGGTTCACGGTGTGCATGCCCAGTCGCCCAAAAACATCCGCCGGCACATTGATCCCAAAATAATCGCCAGGATACAAAGAGCACGCCGCGATAAGCGCCAGCACCGCCACCAGGCTCTCCGCCACCATCGCGCCATATCCGATAAAGCGCGCATCCGTTTCTTTGTCCAACATTTTCGGAGTAGTTCCCGAACTCACCAGCGAATGAAATCCCGATATCGCTCCGCAGGCGATCGTCACAAAAAGAAACGGAAACAACTGTCCTTTAATAATCGGTCCGCCGCCGTGAACAAAAGGCGTGAACGCCGGAAAGCGAATGTCCGGATGCACCACGAATACGCCAATCACCAACAAAAAAATCGTCCCCAGTTTTACATACGTGGACAAATAATCCCGCGGCTCCAGCAGCAGCCACACCGGCAGGACCGACGCTACGAACCCGTAAATCGCCATCAAATAAGTGATCTGATGCGCATTAAAAGTCAGCGCCGAGGCCCATTGTGATTGCGCAAACCAATGTCCGCCTACGACACTAGCCAACAAAAGCACTACCCCCGCGGCACTGGGCACCCCCACTTTAATCTGCCCCGGGCTGCTCTTGAACATGTACAGGCCCATCAGGATCGCGATCGGAATCGTCATTCCAATCGTAAACACGCCCCACGGACTATTAGACAGCGCATTAACCACCACAATTCCAAGTCCCGCCAACGTAACCAGCAGAATCAACAGCACCGCGAACATCGTCACCAGTCCAGTAAATGTACTCACTTCCGTGCGCGCCACATCCGCCAGCGATCGTCCCTTGTGCCGAATCGACGCCACCAACACAATAAAATCCTGCACGCACCCCGCGACCACCGCGCCGATCAAAATCCAGATAAAGCCCGGCGCGAATCCAAACTGTGCAGCCAGTGTCGGGCCCACCAAAGGCCCCGCTCCAGCGATAGCCGCAAAATGATGACCAAAGAGAACCCATTTCGGCGAAGGCACATAGTTGTGTCCATCTTCGTACACATGCGATGGAGTCACGCGCGCATCATCCAAAGCCAGAGCCTTCGCGGCGATGAATGCGCTGTAGTAACGATAGCCAATTGCATAAACGCAAAGTGCAGCAAGAAGAACGGGGAAGGTATTCACCGGCGTCGCCTCGTGGGATTCCTTACGTCATCAGCCAAAAAACGCCGACTAAGAACCTTTATCACAACTCTCACGCAGGGGCCCCGCGATTTCGTCTCGACAGCTAACTTTGTTCCTGTATACCGCGCTTGCGAGTTTCACATCCACTTCAGCAAGCTCATGCTGGTCGGGAATTTACTGCCTCAAGCTAGGGCTCCAGTCGCTACCATTTTTGGTAGCCCGCTAAATCTCCAAAAAAGACAAACGAACTCTTGACATTCATGTTTCTACACGTATAAAACGAGGCACTTAGGGCCCGTTTCAATGTGATTATCTGACCCGCTCAACAGCGCCGGGTCACAGGGGGGTAATTTCGATGACCGGGAAACAGCATAAGGTATGGGTGTGTTCAGCGTTTGTTCTGTTGTCATCACTAGTTTGCGCAGGACGCGCGGTTGCCCAGTCGCAGAATACCAGTCAGAATTCTGCTACTCCGCTAGTCCGTGTTCTGCAAGCCAAGGGCATCCTCACTGCTGAAGAAGTAGCTCAACTCAGTCAAGCATCGTCTGCCAGCGATGCCGATTCACGATTAGCAAAGCTGCTCCTCAGAAAAGGCATAATCTCCCAAGCTGACTACAATCAAATGCTGGCCGACTCGTCCGTAGTCACAGCCGCCGCGCCAAGCTCGGCTTCCGTTAACCTGGTTCCCGCCGTCTATCACGTTCCCGGAAGTGCTGCTGCGGCTCCTGCGGTGGCTCCGGCGGTCGCTTCTGCTGTGGCCTCCAACGCCCCGGTCGTCACTGTCGACTCTGACCAGCAACAAGTGCCTCCCAGTCAGACTGCTTCGGTGTCACCAACAACCATCTCCGCTGCAAATCCCATCCGCCCGCTCCCGGTTGGCGGCATAAAAAAGGGTGAACTCAAACCAGCCATCACCGTTGCCGGTGTTGGTATAACTCCCTACGGCTTCCTGAAAGCAACGTTTGTCCACGACAGTTCCTCGCCTGGCGGCGATGACTTCCCCCTCCCCGGCTTTCTGGGTGATACTGGCCCTAACGCCGCGCCTGAATTTCACGTGAAGGCGCGGGCCAGCCGCTTTGGCACTAATTTCGAGTGGGGAGATAGAGATCCCAATCTCACCATCACTGGAAAACTCGAGATGGATTTTGAGGGGAATTTCAATCGCTCCGACAACAGAAATCTTTCCTCCATCCGCTCGTCCAATGTGGGCATCCGCCTGGCGTATGGTCGTGTCGATTACAAATTCAGCAATGCCGACACCTTCTCCGCGCTGTTTGGCCAGGATTGGACTCCGTTTACCTCCTCAACCCTCCCCAATATTCTGGAAACCACCGGGGTCGGTATCGGCTTTGGTGTTCTCTGGGAACGCGCCCCGCAGATGCGCTTTGGATGGACACACAATTTCGGGGCCTTTCAGTTAATGCCGGAAATCGCCGTGGTTCTTCCAGCCGCGGGCGACGTGCCCTCTGCGGCCGATATCTCCAACCAATTGGGTTACGGCGAACGCCAGGGTCCAGACAGCGCCTCGCCCCAACTCGAAGGCCGCCTCGTTGGGCAATGGCAGTTGGATCACGCTCCCGGCGTTGCTCCTGCTGAACTCATCGTCAGCTTTGAAGAAGGCAGCCGCACCGCCATTGTCCTCGGATCCGCGGTTCCTGCCGCATACCACGCTGCGTTCCCGACAGGTGCCAGAGTGGGCAGCCCCACCAATGGCGTAACTTTCGAGTGGCAGTTGCCCACTCATTGGGTGACGCTAATCGGCAAAGTCTATAGTGGCAGTGACCTGCGATATTATTTCGGCGGACAACTCTTCTCCAATTACAACAGCGTTTTTGGCCTGACAAACACCGCCAGCGCGCTTTCCATCGACGGAGGCTCCACTGTGGTATTTGGCACTAACGCCAGCGGCAACGCCGTCGTAGCCCCAGAGCTTCCCGTTCGTGCCCGTGGTGGCTTCGCTCAAATCGGCCTGCCCCTATCCCGTTGGTTTGGGTCGGATCCTGAAGGCCGTAATGCCGGTTGGTCCCTCTACGGCATGTATGGCACCGACCAAGCCAATACCAACGATCTCGCTAAAGCCGCTCCCGGAGGCTCCCGCGCCCGCAGCGACATGACCGTAGGCACCCTCAACTACAAACTTAACAAGTGGGTGTCCTTCTCCTTGAACAGTCTCTCTATCGCACCCGCGCCAATACCGCGGTGCCAGACCTGCCTTTGTTCATGGGTCTGCACCAACACGAGTGGCGCGATCTTCGCAGCGAAGGTGGCGCGGTCTTCAGTTTCTAACCGCACGCAATTTGGAGAACGGGCGTTACTTAACGCTCGCTCTCCATCAGTTTTACAACCTATCGCGATTTTGTTATCCCTACTGCTGTCCTGTTGGCCCAGCCGCATCTTGGCACCACTTTCCTAAATGGTTTTCATCAATACCATCTTGCAAACTTCCTGATACACCTTTCGGCCCTTCGCTTACCATCTTCTTCATCTCCATCACGGCGTACTAAACTGTGCCGCGACCTATGTCCTCTGAGAGTCAATCGAAGCCAGCCTCGTTTCTTCTAACCCATCCTCTGGCCGCCTACTTTTTATTAACCTTCACAATCTCTTGGATCGGCGCACTCGCTGTAGCCGCTCCTCATCTCCTGCGCCACGAGCCTCTACCAATAATCACCGGCATTCTCATGTTTCCAGTCATGCTCCTCGGACCCAGCCTTGGCGCCATTTTTCTCACTCGGTTCGCTGCGGGTAGACCCGGCTTGCGTGATCTCCTCTCCAGATTGCTGAGAGCAAGAATTCCTCCCCGCTGGTATGCCCCGCTGCTCGTTCCCCCGTTCCTCGTTCTAACTCTTCTCCTCATCCTAAAAACATTTCTTAACCCGGCGTACACCCCCAATTTTTTTCTCATGGGAGTCCTGTTCGGCGTTCCCGCCGGGCTGTTGGAGGAAATCGGCTGGACCGGATTCGCGTTTCCCAGAATGTCTTCGCGACACAATCCGCTGGCTGCGAGTATCTTGCTCGGACTGTTCTGGAGCTTATGGCACTTGCCGGTCATCAACTACCTCGGAACCGCTACGCCCCACGGTGCATACTGGTTCCCGTTTTTCCTGGCCTTCGCTTTCGCGATGACCGCCATGCGCGTTCTCATCTCCTGGCTCTACATCAATACAAAAAGCGTCCTAATCACTCAGCTTATGCACATAAGCTCCACCGGCTCATTGGTCATCTTCAGCCCTGCTGCCGTCTCCGCCAGCCAGGAAGTCCTGTGGTACGCACTCTACGGTGTCGCGGTATGGCTTGTCGTTCTGATCGTAGTAAAGAAATTCGGCACCCGCCTGGCAGCCTGACCGCATTACAAGACGGTGTGGACGCTGACTTATGGAGCAGGCTCGCTCGTCACTTCTTTCCCGTAATGTTTTGGTATGTAGTTATCGGGAAGCTGCCTGATCGACTCGTGCGCCGGACCAATAAGCCAAATACTCTCTTTAGCTATGCAAAGCTCCGAGCGCGGCTGTTCTTCGTCCTCATCGAAATACGGTCCTGCTTTGACAATAATTCCGCCATCCTCGGAGAATCCTATTGGCTGATATATACCAATGCATTCTTTGCCCGCATGTTTGCGAAATGCTTCTTCAACGAGGGATTCGCTGGACAGCGTCCCTGAGTCAGCGTCATAAACCCGAATCACAGTCCCACCGAAATCAGAGCCATACCCCCACAGGCCTTCGGCTATTAACAGCTGGTGCCCTTCCCTTGACCAATCTACCAGGCTGATGCTGTTGCCGGAGAGGTCAAACCTGGGCAACACACTCATTACCTGCCGAAACCTCTGGTTCTGCGGGCCCGCCACAAAGAGCCCGGTCTTGTTCTTCGCATTCCACTTCCTCGTCGTCCTGGGCATTCTTCCTTTTATGCGTGACGGCCGTAGTCTCAGCGTACACCGGGTATTTGCCGTCTGGCGATTCGAGCACAAGAAGGTTCGCCTTTTATCTGGTCCAACTAGCTTGCCTGACACGTTGTCATAACAATTAGCATAAGAGTCTTCTCCGGGGACCTTGCTGGAAGATTTGCGCTTAACTTGAGCGTACCCATACAAATGCCACCCCAAGCTGGCGATTAGTATTGGAATAAAGCTGCTCACTAATTTTCTGAGCGCCACTCCAGTGCTTCCTGCCAGTTTTCTCGTCGCCTGCATCCTAATTTGCTCCAACTTGCCGCGCGATAATCACATGAGTAGCGTCTCGGTTGTCATAAAAAGCTTCCGGTACAGTTTGTCGATAATCGCAGTCTGACATTGTAGTCAACGCGTTTTGGATTCTCCAACAGCATTTGAAGTGCCATTATTTACTTTAATTAACTGTAAGTATATAGTAACATACCCATGGCCCAGCCCTTAAATCTCCTTCCCCGCTGAATCGAACTTCGTTGTTGGCCTTATTCAGTTTATCGCCCACGTTATGTTTACCGCCTAGTGCTTTATTTTCAGTTATTTGCAGACTCTTTGTTGTTCGGCACACTTTTTGCGCCTCCAACTATTTGTTTTCAACATCTTGCAGACTCTTTTGCAGAAATATGGGGGGTGGGGTACCCACATCACAATCGGCCCACGACGCAAGACCAGGTTTTGCTTGAGCGGCGACGATTCCGTCAGCCTTGGGCATCCCCCTATGTCTAGGTTATTCAAGGTATTTGTTGTCGCATCACCGTTGTGCTACGCTGTGCCGGCGAAACGCTCCGGCAGCAGGCGCGTAAGTTCCTGCTCACGCCAGAGGTTCTCTCCCGCACCGGTTCCTGATCAGCGCACATGGCGCTTAACTGCCTCCAGGGACGCGTCGGAAGCACCGGGTCGTTCATCGCCTAACGAAAAGGACATAACCACGCTATGCCTGCTACCCAGCCAGCGCCGCGCGCCGAAAAGCAACCTATGGAAATTAAGCTTGCGCATTCGCCGGACTCCGACGATGCCTTCATGTTTTATGCCCTCGCCACCCACAAGCTCTCTACTCCCGGCTACAAATACACCCACGTCCTTTCCGATATCCAGACTCTCAATGAAGCCGCTTTAACCGAAACCTATGACGTAACCGCCGTCAGCTTTGCTGCCTATCCCTCCCTTCGCGATAAATATGTCTTGCTCGATTGCGGTGCTAGTTTTGGCGAAAACTACGGACCCATCGTCGTGGCTTCGAAACCGCTGCGCAAAGAAGAACTGGGGGGCAAACGCGTTGCTGTCCCGGGCTGAAAACCACCGCATATCTCACCCTTAAACTCTTCCACCCCGATTTCGAAGCCGTGGTCATGCCCTTCGACAAGATTATCGACGCCGTGAAAGCAGACGCGGTGGACGCCGGACTGCTCATTCACGAAGGCCAACTTCTTTTCCCAAAGCTCGGCCTGCATCGCGTCATCGACCTCGGCGTCTGGTGGCATGAGCAGCCAATCTTCCCCTGCCGCTCGGTGGCAATGCCGTTCGTCGAGCCCTCGGCCCTCAACTGGGGCGCCAGATCGCGCGTACCATCCGCGATAGCGTGGAATACGGCCTCGAACATCGCGAAGAAGCCCTCAATTACGCCATGCAATTCGCCCGCGACATGGAAACCGACACCGCCGATAAATTCGTCGCCATGTACGTCAACAGGTGGACCCTCGGGTACGGCGATCGTGGCAAACAAGCCGTCACCGAATTGATCAATCGCGGCACCGCCGCAGGCCTGCTCCCTGGCCCCCCATCCGTCGAATTCCTCAGCGAAGCATAAATGCCATCGCGCCAGCTGCCCGTCTCTCGACACCGAGCACCGGGTATCTCACCCGCCAAATTCGGGTGCGCGAATTTTGGTATTGCCCGTCGCGCCACTCGTTTTGTCCCCGCAAAAAAAACTAAATCTGCTTTCCTCCGCGGTTTTCTCCTGGCACTTTTTCTATTGGTCCCGGCTTCCGGCAGCCATGCGCAAACCGCCGCCGAACTCCAGCACCACCCTGCGAAAAACGCCAACACATCGGACACCTGGCCGCAGCAGGCGGTGCGCGGCGCGCACGCCATGGTCGCCACTGACGAAGTGCTCGGCTCGCAGGCCGGTGTTGCAATTCTGAAGCGAGGGCGGCAATGCCGTGGATGCCGGCGTAGCAGTCGCATTCGCGCTTGCTGTCGTTGAGCCCGCCGCGGGAAACATCGGCGGCGGTGGATTTATGCTTGTGCGCCTCGATCTGATGGCAAAACTAATTTCTTCGACTATCGCGAAGTTGCTCCCGCCAAAGCCACCCGTGACATGTACATGCAGGACGGCAAACTCATTCCCGACGCCAGCACCCTTGGGTACCGCTCCGTCGCCGTTCCCGGCACGGTCGCTGGTTTGGAGTTGGCGCTGAAAACTCATGGCACCATGAAGCTCTCTCAAGTTATGGCGCCCGCCATTCGCCTGGCCAAAGACGGATTTCCCATCACTGAAAAACTTGTCCGCGAATTCGACCAGGAAAAATCCGACCTGGAGAAATTCTCTGTCAGCAAACGCATATTTCTAACCAACAGTCAGAACCAAAACCAGGCGTACAAAGTCGGAGACATCTTCCGCCAGCCGGACCTTGCCGCCACTCTCGAACGCATCGCCAAAAACGGCGCGGCCGATTTTTATCGCGGCGAGACTGCGCGGATGCTCGTTTCAGACATGCAAAGAAACGGCGGCATCATCACCGCCGAGGACTTAGCGAATAATCGGCCGAAGATCCGCGAAGTTCTCCGCGCTCAGTATCAAATCGAAGGTCATCGCTGGGACGTACTCACCTCTCCACCTCCCAGTTCGGGCGGCGTGGCAATAATTGAAGCCCTTAACATCCTCAAACAAACGCAGCTGAAAGGTTGGGACGATTTGCAAAGCGTCCGCATGGTGCTGGAAGCCATGCGCCGCGTGTTCGCGGATCGCGCCGCTTATCTTGCCGACCCTGATTATTCAGATGTTCCTGTCGCTGGTCTCACTAGCGAGTGTTATGGCAAGGAACTATTCGCCACCATCGATCCCCAACACGCATCTTCAAGCAAAGAAATCAAAGCCGGCACACCACATGTCTGCGGAATACCCGCCGGACAATCCACCACGCCCAACACCGTGGTAAGCCTCGGCGAAGGCCCCCACACTACGCACTTCTCCGTGGTGGATGCCGCAGGCAACGCCGTCGCCAGCACCTACACACTAAATGACAGCTACGGATCGCACGCCACTAGCTCCGCCGGATTTTTGCTCAATGACGAAATGGATGACTTCACTACGCAACCTGGCGTGCCCAACGCTCTTTTCGGCTTGATACAATCCGACGCCAACGCCATTGCGCCCGGTCACCGTCCGCTCAGTTCCATGACTCCAACGATGCTGTTGCTGGATGGCAAATTGAGCTTTGTTACCGGGTCACCGGGAGGCCCCACGATAATTTCCGCCACTCTCTTGAGCGTCATCAACTGGATGCGTCTGGGCATGGACGCGCAAGCGGCGATAAATGCCCCGCGTTTCCATCATCAGTGGCTGCCGGATGAAGTACTGCTGGAAAAGGAATTTTCGCCTGCATTTGAGCAGGCCCTTAACGCTAATGGCTACGCCACCAAACGCAAGGGTCACATCGGTCTTGTAAACGCCATAGGCATCGACGCGCATACTGGCGAACGTCTCGGCGCTGCCGATCCCCGAGGCCACGGCTCGGCCATAGGCTATTAGCATTCGTGCCGAACGGAAATATTCTGCCAAACACTCTTGTTATTCTCGCGTCAGCGGCGCCAACTCTTCAAAGCGTTGCGTATTTCTAGGAATATAATTCTCAGGACAGCTTATGCGCCGACTCCTCTCCTCTTACTTGTTTATATCTCGCAAAGTAACTCCTGAGCTTTGGGGACAAATCGCCCATGCCGGCTTTGAAGGTGTGGAGCTTTTTTGTTCGCGCAGTCATTTCGATTACACCTCGCGCGCCCAAATCCAGGCCATGGCTGAAGGTCTCAACACCCAGAAACTTACGCTCGAATCGCTGCACGCCCCGAATAGCCGCGATCTCAGCGCTACGCGCGAAGGCGGTACGCCGCTTTCCATCTGCGAAGTGGAACGCGTCCGGCGCATCGAAGCTATGGACGAGCTGAAACGCGCCATAGATGTCGCTGAAGATTTACCGTATTCGCGCATGATTTTGCACATGGGCGGCTCTCGGGAAACCGCGGACCCGCGCAAGCGCGACGCCGCGTTCAGCACCCTTGAGCATCTCGTTCTTCACGCTCATCATTGCGGCGTGACTCTGTGCCTCGAAAATACTCCCAGCGAAATGGGCGATCCGGCCTACCTACGCACTTTTGTGGACGAGACGCGGCTGTCCGGCTTGCGCTTTAATTTTGACATCGGCCACGCGCATCTTTGCGATGGCCCGGCCGAAGAACGCATCGAAAAATGTTTTGAGCCCATGAGCGATCTGGTCGCCAGCATCCACCTGCACGACAATCGCGGGGAAAAAGACGAGCATCTTCTGCCCTATGCCGGCACCATCGACTGGCCCGCAGCTATCAAATTGCTGAAGACCACTCCCGAAGGCGACAAACTTCCCATCGTGCTCGAATTAAAAGAAAAAACCGGTCATGACGCGCCCGCCGCAGTCCAATTGCTGGAATCCGCGCGCGAAGCCATGGACAAATTTGAAGAAGAATGGGGCTAATTCTTTTAACCTTGTGAACTTTCGGTTTTTCAACCTGCCACTGCTAAAATAGTTGTAAGCAAACAAACTGCTGGGATTCGGTCCTGCCTAATTTTCTGCTTGGATCGGTTTCGAAGATTTGCGAATTCAGGAAAATTAACGAATGCCTATTATCTCCATCGAAGAAGCCGGCAAATACGACAGACAGGAAGTCACCATACGTGGCTGGCTCTACAATTTGCGCGAATCAGGCAAGCTGATGTTTCCGATTTTTCGCGATGGTACGGGGATCATCCAGGGCGTGTGCGCGTTGAAGGAAAATCCTGAGGCGTTTGAAGCATTGAAAGGCCTCACGCAAGAATCTAGCGTCATCGTAACCGGGAAAATTCGCGCCGAGCAACGCGCCCCAGGTGGATTTGAGATGGGCGTTTCAAAAATTCAGGTGCTTCAGAAAGTTTCGGAAGCCCAACCGTACCCCATTCAGCTCAAGGAGCATGGCGTTGATTTTCTTCTCGATCATCGCCACCTGTGGATTCGTACTCCGCGGCAAGCGAGCATTTTACGCATTCGCGCGGAAGCCATCCGCGCCGCGCGAAATTTCATGGACAGCCAAGGTTACATCCTCACTGACGCTCCGATGTTTACGCCTGCGGCCTGCGAAGGCACGTCAACCCTCTTTGAAGTGAATTATATTGATGACCAGAAAGCGTATCTCACGCAGAGCGGCCAGCTTTACATCGAAGCTACCGCTATGGCGCTCGGGAAGGTGTATACCTTCGGGCCCACATTTCGCGCTGAAAAATCGAAGACTCGCCGCCACTTGACGGAGTTCTGGATGCTCGAACCGGAGGCCGCCTACGCTGAACTTGGCGACATGATGAATCTCGCCGAGGGCCTCGTGAGCGCCGTGGTGCAATCGGTGCTCAAAAACAAATCACGTGAACTGGAAATGCTGAAGCGCGACACAAAAAAACTGGAAAACGTGAAACCGCCTTTTCCGCGCATCAGCTATGAAGAAGCCATCGGAATTCTCAACAAACACAACAATGCTACAAAATTCGGCGACGACATTGGCGGCGACGAAGAGACCATCGTTTCCAATGAATTCGACAGGCCCGTCATGGTGCACCGCTACCCGGCATCCATTAAAGCTTTTTACATGCAACCGGATCCCGAGCGTCCCGATCTTGCGCTCGCGTTCGACATGCTCGCGCCCGAAGGTTATGGCGAAATTATCGGGGGCAGCCAACGCATTCACGACTACGATTTGCTGGTGAGGCGCCTGCACGAATACAAGCTGCCAGAAGAACCGTTTCAGTGGTATCTCGACCTGCGCCGCTATGGCAGCGTGCCGCATGCCGGATTTGGCCTTGGCCTTGAACGCACCGTGGCGTGGATTTGCGGAACGGAGCACATCCGGGAAGTGATACCCTTTCCGCGCATGATTTACCGGGTATATCCTTAATATTCGCGACAGAAAGCGCTCATATGGGGCAAAAAGTCAGGATTATCGGTGTGCCCATGGACCTCGGACAGAGCCGCCGTGGCGTCGACATGGGCCCATCGGCATTGCGTGTCGCGGGATTGCAGGCACGCCTGAAGCAACTTGGTCATCAGGTCGAAGACATCGGCAACATTCCGGTCAAGCAACCAGAAGAAATGCCGGTCGGTGAAAAGCGCGCCAAGTACATGGCGGAAATCGCCGAGACCTGTAAAGACCTCGCCGAAATTGTTCAAAAATGTCTGGAAGAAGATTTCGTGCCCCTGGTTCTTGGCGGTGACCACTCCATTGCCGCAGGCGCCGTCTCTGGGGTGGCGGCGCATTTTCGCAAAGAGAAAAAACAAATTGGCTACATCTGGCTCGATGCTCACGGGGACATGAACACCCCAGAATCGTCACCATCGGGGAACGTACACGGTATGCCGCTAGCGGCGGTGATGGGCTACGGTGCGCCGGAACTGGTTGATCTTCTCGGTTTCAAACCAAAAGTGGAACCGCAAAATATTGTTCTGGTTGGCGTGCGAGACCTGGATATTCAGGAGCGACGACTGGTCAAAAAATCGGGCGTGCGCGTATTCACCATGCGCGATATCGATGAGCGCGGCATGCGCGAAGTGATGGCCGACGCTCTAAAGTATGCGACGGATGATACCGACGGAATTTCTGTAAGCCTGGATATGGACTTTGTCGACCCATCCGATGCGCCGGGAGTCGGCACACCTGTGCGTGGAGGCGTAACTTACCGGGAAGCTCACCTGGCCATGGAAATGATTGCGGACAGCGACGCCATGGCATCCATGGAAGTGGTGGAAATTAATCCAGTGATTGACGAGCACAATCGCACGGCGTTGCTCGGTGTGGAATTGATTTTGTCAGGCCTGGGGCAAAAAATTCTGTAGGACTAAACGTCAAAGCCTCGGACCCCGAAGTTGTCCAAAACCCCGCTCAAAAAGCAGACACGTGCGACATGGTTGCTCTTTTTATCCGCCGAGTGCGCCGCTGGCGCCTTCCGGTAGTTCGATCTGATACTTGGTGCGCGCTTTTTCGCGATGCTGCTCCAGCGCCAGGTCGATCAATTTGCTGACTAGTTCGCGGAAGGGAATTCCGTTCGCTTCCCACAATTTCGGGTACATGCTGATGGAAGTGAAACCTGGAATAGTGTTCACTTCGTTCAAGAAAATTTTTCCGCCGCGTTTTTCGATAAAAAAGTCCGCGCGCGCCATGCCGCTCAATTCCAGTGTTCGAAAGGCTGTTACCGCCATCGTCTGCACTTTTTTGACTTCGGATTTTGTCAATTTCGCTGGGATGAGTAGCTTGGTGCCTTCTTCTAAATATTTGGCGGCGTAATCGTAAAACTCCCGGTGGGGCACGATTTCGCCGGGAATGGATGCTCGCGGGTCGTGATTGCCCAGAACCGAGACTTCAATTTCGCGAGCGCTTACCGCGCGCTCCACCATAATTTTCATCGCGAACTCCGCGGCTAAATCCAAAGCGGGACCCAGCTCGGCGCGGGAATGGACTTTGGTCATGCCCACGGAGGAGCCCAGCGTTGCGGGCTTCACAAAGACGGGATATTTAAATTTTTTCTCGATGGCCCGACGGATTTCTTTCGGCTGGCGTTCCCAATCCGCGCGTTGCACCGCGATCCACGGCACAACGGGAATACCGGCCACCTGCATCAATTTCTTGGCCACGTCCTTGTCCATGCCAATCGCGGAGCCCAATACTCCCGCGCCCACAAATGGCAGGCCGGCAAGCTCGAGCAGGCCTTGCATGGTGCCATCTTCGCCGAAGGTTCCGTGTATCACTGGAAACACCACATCCAGTTTTTGCCCCTGCGGACTTCCATCGAGCGGCATTAACGCCGATTCGGTGGGGTCGGCACTCATGAGCACGCGCTGGCCGGTACGCAAAACTTCCGGCAGCATTTTCTGCGCGCCTGCGCCGATTAACCAGTGGCCTTCCTTGGTAATGCCGATGGGCACCGCTTCGTATTTTTGGGGATCCAGCCCGCGAATAATGGAGGAGGCGGAGGCCAGCGAAACTTCATGTTCGCCAGAACGCCCGCCAAAGAGCACGCCGACGCGGAGCTTTCGTGAATGACCGTTCAGAGGGGCTTTCATTCGCCTAGGATGGCATTATTCCGGCGGAAAGCTTAAGGACTTATCGCTGGTACGCACACAAATGCTTACTACCCTAGTCTTCCGGCTCTTTTCCGCGTCGCCGGCATCTGGCAGCGGCGAAAAGGGACTAGTCGCTATGCGGACGATAATGACGTTTGATTTTGGGGGCTCTTTTGCGTGTAAAATTTTGTAACTCTTCACCGGGCCGTAGTAGCCCTGCGGCCCCCAATCGGCCATGAAATCTTTCATAGCGTAACTGGGACCGGGTTTCCAGAGCCGGTAAGCGGTATCGGTATCGCCGGCGACCAGCGCGTCAAAGAAATGCTCGGCAGCGCGTTTTTCCGGATAATAACGAAATCCAAAATATAAAAGGATTAGCACGACAAGAACGAGTGCCCCAATGGTGAAGGTCATGGCACGGGACTTGTGAGATTTATCGGCAGGTGGGTCGAATAACGTCATGGTTTTCTCCTGCCCCGCGAGCAGTGAAAACCAGTATAGCGTAAGCGCGGATTTCTTCGAGCAGGTGGCTAGTCAAAATATTCAGAGGCGGGTAGAACTCAAAAATTCCTGAAACTAGTCGGTGGCAATCTTCGCTTCTTCCGGCAGCATTACCGGGATGTCATCCCGAATGGGATAGACCCGTTTGCATGCCTGGCATTTAAGTCCCGAGCCATCGGGCAAGATTTTTACAGGAGCTTTGCATAGAGGGCATACCAAAATATCGAGCAAATCCTGTCGTACTGCCATGCCCAAGCCCCCGTATCGTAGAGAAATTAGCGCCAATGCGACTTTATCAAAGCGGCGGCGCGCGGTAAACCGTCGCTCCCTAAAAACCGCGGCGAAAAACGATTAGTTCGCGTTTAACATATCCAGACCAACTGATCGGACCTGTCAATCGGGTTCCTGGTGGGTAACGATGTGAACATCCACGGCGGGAGCGTCGCGCAAAAAACGGTGAATGGCCGATAAGTAAAAAAGTTTGCGTAAGCCTTTCACATCGGCGCGACCAAAAATCACTTGGGTGACATGTTTCTCGCGGGCAAATGCCGCCATGGTATCCGCGACGCCTTTACCTTTTATGCGCACGACTTTTGCGCCGAGGTCCCCGGCAAATCGGATATTGGCTTCTAAAGATTTGAGACTGTGCCCTTGATTTTCCGCGCCAGTATCCACGTGGACGACGTAGAGTTCGGCATCCAGGCGCCTGGCCATGCGCGCGCCGCGGGCGATCAAATATTGGCCAGAGGGGTTCGAACTGATGCAAACGGCCAGTCTTTCGCGTACCGGCCAGGTTTTTTCTATGTCCTTGGCAGCCATGTAGGATTCCAGGCTGCGATCGACGTGTTCGGCGACCTGGCGGAGGGCCAGTTCGCGGAGAGCGATTAAATTGCCGCGACGAAAAAAATTGTGCAGCGCCTGATGCACTTTGTGTTTCGAATAAACATCCCCGCGCTCCATGCGTTGCTGAAGCGCTTCCGGGGTGAGGTCCACCATGACGGTTTCATTAGCCATTAAGGGAACCCAGTCGGGAACGGTTTCGCGCACGGTGACGCCGGTAATGCTATGGACGGTGGGAGCGAGGCTTTCCATGTGTTGAATATTTAAAGTGGAAAGCACATCGATTTTGGCATTGAGAAGTTCCAGCAGGTCTTCATAGCGCTTGCGATGCTTGCTGCCGGGAATGTTGGTGTGGGCCAACTCATCAACCAGAACGACGGCAGGGCGGCGGGCGATGATGGCGTCCACGTCCATCTCTTCGAACATCGTGCCTTTGTATTCGATGCTGCGGCGAGGCACGGTTTCCAGCTCGGGCACGAGGTCTTCAACGCCTTTGCGGCCGTGAGTTTCGATGAAGCCGATCACCACATCTTCACTACGGTTGTGGCGGCGGATTCCTTCGCTCAACATGCTGTAGGTTTTTCCCACGCCGGGCGCATAGCCCAGAAAGAGTTTGAAGATACCCTTGGATTTCTCCGGGGTGCTAGCTTTCTGCAGCCAATCTTCAGGTGTTTTCGGCATCGGGCTTCTTACGCCGTCCAGGGATGAGCGGCTGAGCTAGAATACTGCGGTGTTCTCACGTCTTCCTATTCGCTTCCTGCATGCTGTCGTGGCACTGGGCATTTTGGCCGCGATTACCTTTTTTTACCGTGATGTACTCCGCGTCAATCAAACCACGGTAGCGCTTACTTTTGTCGTTGCGATTCTAGCAGTTTCGACCTTTTGGGGCTTCACGGTTTCCGCTTTCATGTCATTGGCGGCGATGCTGGCGTTCAATTATTTTTTTCTTCCGCCGGTTGGGACATTCACCATCGCCGATCCGCAAAACTGGGCAGCGCTATTTGCCTTTCTAGCAGCGTCGCTTATCGCCAGCCAACTCGCGGCGCGCGTGCGCAAGGAAGCGGACGAAGCGCAACGCCGCCGCAATGAACTGGAGAGGCTTTACACCTTCAGTCAAACCTTGCTGGTGTCCGGGAATGTAATTACCTTGCTCAACGCGATTCCCAGTCACATCGTGGAAACCTTTGAAGTGGGAGCGGCGGCGCTATACCTGGAAAACAAAAACAAGTTTTATCACTCTGGAGGAGCGTCGCACTTCGCGGATGAAGAGCTAAAGCGAGCGACCGCGCGGGATGAGCCGTTGCGCGACCCAGGGCGCAGCCTGTCTTTTGTTCCGGTACGCATGGGTATACGAGCGATCGGGAGCCTGGGAATCTCTGGGCAAATGTTATCGCGGGAAACGCTGGACGCGCTGGGCTCCATGATTGCCATCGCTTTCGAGCGGGCGCGCGCGGTGGAAGAACTGGGCAAAACAGAGGCCACCAGGGAAGGCGAACGATTGAAATCAGCGTTGCTGGATTCTGTGACGCATGATTTTCGCACGCCACTAACTTCCATCAAGGCGTCAGTGACCAGTTTACTTTCTGAACGCCCCGTGGCGGATACGCAGAAACGCGAACTACTGACGGTGATCGACGAAGAGTGCGATCGCTTGAACCAGCTGGTCGGCGATGCCGCTGAGATGGCGCAACTGGACGCCGGCGAATTCGAGTTGGACCTGGCGCCGAATTCGATGAATGAGATCGTTTCGGCGGCGCTCTCGCATTGCAAAACTGCGTTGGGAGCGAGAGCGATACGCATGGATGTGCCTGAGACGCTTCCGTCACTGCGCGGCGACTTCAATCGCATACGGGACGTACTGGTGCGCTTAATCGAAAATGCGGACGCATATTCGCCGAAGGAACAGCCGATTACCATTACCGCTGAAGCCAGCGGCAATGTGGTGCTTACCAGCGTCGCCGACAACGGGCCGGGAATCGAGGACATGGAGCTGGGGCTGATTTTTGACAAATTTTATCGAGGAAAGGATCAACGTTACCTTGTGCAGGGAACGGGGATGGGATTGCCGATCGCGAAAGCGATTATTCAAGCGCACGGCGGAACGATCAGCGTTGCCAGCCAGCGCGATCATGGCTCGGTTTTTTCTTTCACCCTGCCGATCGATTCTTCGGCGAGCAAGGCGCGATGAAAGCCGCGACGATTCTGGTGGTGGATGATGAACCGCAAATCCGCCGTGTATTGCGCACCACGCTTAGCGCGGAGGGCTACACCATCATCGAGGCGCGCGATGGCACGGAGGCGTTTGAGAAAGTTCGCAACGCCAAGCCTGATCTGATTCTTTTGGATATGAATATGCCCGGGTTGGACGGACTGCAGACCTGCCGGGAGATTCGCAGCGATTCGGAAGTCCCCATCATCATGCTCACGGTGCGAAGCGCGGAGAAAGACAAGGTCCGAGCGCTCGACGCTGGAGCCGACGATTACGTGGTGAAGCCATTTGGTATTCAGGAATTGCTAGCTCGTGTTCGAGCGCTGCTGCGGCGCGCGGCAGAAGATCAGGATGCGGCTACGCTGGTGTCCAAGGAACTCAATTTTGATTTTGAAACGCGCGACATTGTGGTGCGCGGGGTGCAAATTCATTTGACGCCAAAGGAATTCGCCGTGCTTAAGGAATTGGTGGTCGCCGACGGGCGGCCCATATCACATCGCAGGTTGTTGCAGTCCGTCTGGGGGCCTGAGTATGGCGAAGAAACGGAATCGCTGCGCGTGGTGATCAATCAGCTTCGAAAAAAAATAGAACTCAATCCCGCCAAACCAAAATATATTCACACCGAACCCTGGGTGGGTTACCGCTTCAACCGGCCTGCCGACGCAAGAAGACCAGGATCGAAAGAAGACTCGTGAAAATCGCGGGTGGCGGAATTCAGTCTCACCAGGATCCTTCCTTTCGGCCCCACCACCAAATGAGGCCGACGGTAGCGGTGGTTTGATCTTTGCTTAGAACATTTTGAACGTCGGTTAAGAACGATGGCTTATTGGAGAAATCGCGCCGCCATTCGTAGCGCATCAGAAATCCGTCCGCTACCGTGTAGTCAAACGTCACGGTGTTTTCTTTCAGCGCTTGGGTGAGTCCGCTGAAAAGTCCTCCACGGTCGGACAGATATTCGGCACGAGTGGCCAGGGCGATTTTGGGATTGAATTGATAGCGAAGATAGGCGCCGCCGCCAGCGACGTGAGAGGGCGCCGATGACTGGCCAGGGGCTTCGTTTTTCCACAAACGCTGAATAAAATAGTCGCCCTCCAGCGCGAAACTTACTTTCGGCGTGGCTTGCCAGGTTACATAGCTGTCGAAAATGTGTGTTTTCCCGTTAGGCGCAGGAGTGATGGCCACAAAGCTAAGCCCGGGTTGCACCGGAATCGGACTTGTTGGCGGAACGACAGCGCGATCGGGATGTTCCTGTCCGAGATAATAGTTCATGGTCCATACAATGTTTTTCGCCGGCTTCGCGGTGAAGCCAAACAACTCATCTTTGAAACCATTCGTAGCTTCGACCTGATTGGTGCCGTTCACTATCCAATAATTCAGAATAAAACGATCGCTGATGGAGCGCTCACGCGCACACCCATGTGATAAAACGGCAGAAAATCAAACCAGTACGCGCGGGAATAATTTATTTGGTCTTTGGAGTAGTTGCCCTCGATACCGAGAGAACTCCCCCATTTGCCAAAATCTACGTTAATGTCTTTACCGACGGGAATTATGTAGGTGCCGTAAGCCTGGAAAATGTTGCGATAGATCTGGGGCCGGGGTTCGTTCGCGGGATTTCCTTGCAAAGTGTCGGTGGCCTGACCGAATTGCAAATCCAAACGCCCGCCCCAACGGCGGCCGGCTGCGGCATCGGGCGGATGCTCGAAGACGATGTCGGCTTGGTTCAGGCTGAACTCATTGCTGAGGACGTCGTAGGCGCGTAGTAAATTTACGCGGCCGACGGGATTGTTGAAATTGTAAGCGTAGTAGCCGTCGAGCGACACGTTGATGGTCGTCTCACGAAGAAAACTGAGCACCTTGCTGTCCTCGGGCTGCAAGACGGTCGGGACTGCTTCCTGTCTTGGAGTTGTCTGAATTGTCGCCGCAGGTTGTGCGGCAGCGGTTACCGGGGTGGAAGCGGCCGCGTTGGCGGCAGACACTTCAGGGGCGGACGCGGCAGGCTGCATGCGATTCACCATAGCCTTCAGCTCAGCGACTTCGGTTTCAAGTTTGCTGATGCGCGCTTGCATTTCTTGCGGACTCTCGACTGCCAACGCAGTTTGGGCCGGGGACGCCGACTGTCCTCGCGAGAACGGGCTACACGCGCAGGCGGTGACGATGAGGGCGCATTTTGTTAACGCACGCCCGTCCCACCATCTTTGCCAAATGGTCACTGCCTTTTCGCTTTTGCCCAAAGTCTTTTTCAGTTGGCGGTTCATACCTTCACCCTTCTGGTTCCGGATGTTGAACACTAGAGTCTCCACGAAATAAAGGATTGCTAAAAGGCATAAGAGTACCAACTTATATTTGTAATTGGACGAGCGGCCTTGAAGGTTGACACCCCGCAGGTAAAGAAATTGCGAAGAAGTTGTAAGGATTTCGTAATGGATTTTTACGATCGGGAAAACATGTCTCGCAGATTCCGTCGACAAATAGAGTTCAGAGAGACAGATTTGAGATGTGCCGTGGGTAAAGTTCTTGCTACGCAGGTCAGTCTGGAAAGTTGAGCCGCTTTTGCAGAGCGATGAAGCGAGGATTAGAGCGCAGCGGGTCAAGCTCCGGCTCAACCTTGAGAAAGACCAGGCCGTTTGAGCGGTCCGCGAAAGCCTTTTCCATCCAGTCCATGGCGGTTTCGGTTTTGCCTAACGCGATATACACGACGGCGACGTAAAACGGGGAAACATACCTGCTTCTTGGACTGCGCCATCAGTTGCTGAAGCAGTCGCAGCGCTTCCTCTTGATTGCCGGAGAGCGCGTCAGCGTGTGCCAAGGCGGAGATCATCAATGGACTGTTGTGGGAAAGTTCAACAGCCTTTTGCAGCTCGCCGCGGGCGAGATTGAATTCGCGCTTTTGCTCGTAGGCCTGGCCTAGGATGAAATGCGCCCATTCGTAGGAGGGATCCAATTCCAGAGTATCGCGGAGTTGTGCGATGGAGCGGTCGTACTGACGCGCGAGATATAAGCGCCAACCCAAGCTCGAATTAATGCTGATGGAAAGCGGGTCGAGTTCGCGAGCCTTCTTTATTTGTTCGAGGCTTTCGTCAAAGCGGCCCATGGCGATGGAATAGAGGGAATATCGCTGGTAGGCGGTTGCGTATCTGGGGTCCGTCTGAATGGCGCGTTGGAAACCTTGCGCTGCGCCGGCCCAATCCCAGTCATAGTTGAATTTCGCGGTGGCGAGAGAAGTTTCCGCCTCGGCGAGACTCGGATCGATTTCCAGCGCGCGAATCGCGGCGGCTTTCGCTTTAGGTGCAGCCTCGGCAGCCGGCAAACTGCCGTATATGGTCGCGCCGATAATTCCGTAACAGTCCGCCAGTCCCGCATAGGCCAACGCATACTGCGGGTCTCGGCGGGTGGCGTCTTCAAAGTATCCGATGGCCTTGGTGAATCCCTCGCTGGATCTTCTATTCCAGTAATAGCGGCCCTTCAGATAGTCTTCGTAAGCATCGGGGCTGACGGAAGGATTTTTTGCCAGACGCTGTTTGTCTTCGGGACTTAGGTTGATACGAATCTGGTCGACGATGGCGGAAGAAACGCGATTTTGCAGTGCGAGCACGTCGCCAATCTGGCTTTCGTAGGTGTCGGCCCAGAGATGATGATCGGTAGAGACTTGAACGAGTTCGGCGGTGATACGTACGCGGTTTCCGGCTTTTAATACCGTGCCTTCGACGACGGCGTCGACTTTCAGGTCTCTGGCGATTTCAGAAAGCGGCTTGTGCGTGCCTTTATACGCCATAGCGGTTGACCGTGAAATGACTCGCAGCGAGCGAATTTTAGCGAGATTGGCGGTCAGCTCGTCGGTCATTCCAGCGGCAAAATAATCCTGTTCAGTGTCGCCAGACAAATTCTCGAGCGGTAAGACCACCAGCGACATGTTGTGCGCGGGATTGATTTTTCCGGACTCCCAGCCTCTCACGAAATGAACGGCCAACCCGGAAAGGACCGCAAAAGACAACACTGCCACGGACAAAAGCGCAATCCGTGGCAGGGTCAGCCAGCTTTTGGCATTCGAACGACTGAGTAATTCATGGTGATCAGCGGATATCGGCGCAGGAGCATCGGAAGTATGTAAAACGGCGGCAGGCGTTCCCTGTGGGTCTCCGCCGGGAATTATCTTGGGCGCCGCGTGGATTTCCTCCACTGGCGCAATGAAGCGGTACCCGCGCCGCGGCAGTGTCTCGATGAAGCGCGGTTTCTCGGGTGAGTCGCCGAGCGCTTCGCGCAAACGCATCACGGCATTGTTCAATCCGTGATCGAAGTCCACAAAGGTATCGCCGGGCCACAGACGTTCGCGAAGTTCATCACGGGTAATTACTTCACCAGGTTGTTCCAGGAGTATGGCGAGAATCTGGAAAGGCTGCTCGGCCAGTTTCAGGCGTAGACCGTGCTTACGCAACTCGAACGCCTTGAGATCGATCTCAAACACGCCGCAACGAACTATCTTGGAAGCATGGGAGGTATGCTGCATTTTCGGCCCAGAGCCGCGTCGGGAGTATAGCTCCGGGAAGCGCGAAGCGTCAAAAAAGCCTGTGACTCGGTGTGCTAAGTCCCGGGTTTTCAGTGGTAAGGCCGGAGATGCAGAAAGGGCTTCGATAGGATGCATTACGGATTGTGTTAATTCGCGGAAGTACGCAGAGTGTCGCCACTAAATCGCCGCCGCTCGAAAGCGATTGGATACGCGCACTAATGAACCGCGTGGCTCTGGCGGTCAAAGTTAGCGGTGCGCGAACGGGGAGGGAATATGTCCTTACTATCAAAAATACCGGTACGACTGCATCTGCTGCTGGCACTCCTGCTGATCGCGAGTTTCCAGATGGCTTGGGTAGCACCCGCCGAAGCGCAGGTCGCCGGCGCCACGCTATCTGGGCTGGTGACCGACGATCAAGGCGGTCCGGTGGCGAACGCTACGATAGGTGTAAAGAACGCGGGTACCGGCGTTGTGCGAGAAGTGACCTCCAACTCGGACGGAATTTATTCGGCGCCCAACCTACTGCCGGGCGAATACGAAGTCACTGTGACCGCGACAGGCTTTCAGACGCTGACGGAAAAAGGCATCACGCTCACAGTTGGCGGGCAACAGTCGTTGAATTTGGTCATGAAGGTCGGTGCGCTAAGTCAAACGGTGGAAGTAAATGCGGCGATCCCCGATATTCAAACGACCTCGTCAACGGTGAGCTCCACGGTGGATTCGACGACGATCCGCGAATTGCCTTTGAACGGGCGCGATTGGACTTCGTTGGCGACCCTGGAGCCGGGAGTGTCGAGTATTCCTAACCAGGTGGGTACAGGATTCAGCGCCAACAAAGGAAACCGTGGCTTTGGAAATCAGCTGAGCAATGACGGGCATCGCGCCAATGAAAATACCTACCGCGTCAATGGAATCAGTATCAACGACTATTCGAACGGCTCGCCGGGCGGCGCTTCGGGATTAAATCTCGGCGTCGATGGCATCCAGGAATTTTCGGTGTTGACCAGCAACTACACGGCGGAGTACGGGCGGACTTCCGGAGCGGTCATTAACGCCATTACGAAAAGTGGAGTAAATGATTTCCACGGCACAGCTTTCCTGTTTGATCGGGACAAAATTTTTGATGCGAAAAACTATTTTGATCCCGCCGGCCCCATCTCGCCGTTCCGCCGCGTTCAGTTCGGAGCTTCAGGCGGCACCGCGATCGTAAAAGACAAAACGTTTGTTTACGGAACATACGAAGGCGTGCGACAAAACAAACCTGGCTCGCAAGCCATCCACGTGCCCACGGAGGCCGAGCGCGCCCTGGCGGTTCCTTCCATTGCTCCGTACCTGGCGTTGTGGCCCGTCGCTCCTTCCGGCACGCCCGTCGACGCCAATGGAGTTACTCAGACCTTTAACGTGGCTCTGCCCACCATTTCGAATGAGAACTACTACACAGTGCGCGTGGATCAGAAATTCTCCGACAAGAATTCCCTGTCAGTGAGTTATTTCTTTGACTCCGGCCCGCAAACTCAGCCTGACCCGTTGCTGAATGCTATTCATGAGGTTTTTTCACGTCGCCAAATGGCTAGCGTTGAGGACACCCACGTTTTCAGTCCGGCGCTGGTGAATACCGTCCGCGTGGGCCTGAGCCGCATTAGAGGTGACATCAACAGTCCGGTGTCCGGCGACAAAGTGGCCACTGACACCGCTCTGGCCGTAGCTCCCGGGGCGATCGGGCCGCCGCAAATCGGCGTGCCGGGCGTGCTGACGACCGCTATTGGGTTGGGGGGACTGAACCGTTTTTTGCATCGCTGGACTTCGGCGCAAGCCTACGACGACGCTTTTCTGACACGTGGCACACATTCCATTAAAATCGGATTTGCATTCGAACGAATGCTTTACAACATCACCGAGCAACTGAGTCCGAACGGAAGAAAAAACAATTATGCAACGCTCTCCGACTTCCTGAATAACACTCCGGATACCCTCAACGCTTTGGCGCCCGGCGGTTCCAACGAAGTAGCTATTCGCGAAAGCCTCTTCGCCGGATATATTCACGACGATTGGCGTTTTCGTCCCAACCTAACAATTAATCTGGGGCTGCGTTATGAATTCACAACCTTGCCTCGAGACGCTAACAACAGGATTCAGGAAATTACTACGTTAGTTAATTGCGCCACGCCCGGCGTTGCTCCCAGCCCCAGCAGTCCGTGCGGACCGCAGCACGTCGACACCTTTATAAGAAACAACCCCACCACTAAGAACTTTGAGCCGCGAGTTGGATTTTCCTGGGATCCGTTCAAGGATGGAAAAACCGCGGTGCGCGGAGGATTCGGCATTTTCGATGTGCTGCCGTTGCCGTATGAGTTCGGTCTGAACACCGCGGCAACCGCGCCATTTCAGATCATCGGGCTCGACAAAGCCAACACCTTGGGGAGCGGAATCGATCCCAACATCAGCTTTGATCCCAACAGCATCAGAAATCGTTATGTGGATCAGAATCCGCATCGCGCTGATGTGCTGAACTGGAATTTCAACATTCAGCGTCAGCTGAGTTCGATGTGGACACTGACGGCAGGATATGTGGGTTCGCGGTCTGTGCATCTTTCGGTGGCCGCTGATGACATCAACCTGGTTCCTCCAGTACAGACCTCGGCGGGAATTCTCATACCTTCTAACACCTATCAACTGGATCCGAATTGGGGCGGCGCGAATGGCGGCGTGGTGCCAGGACCGCCTGGCGGTTCAGGGATTCGGCCGGTGCTCTTTGACGGTGAGTCGAGTTATAACGGTTTCCAGGCGCAATTGCGACGTGAAATGTCACATGGCTTGCAGGGTCAGGTGTCTTACACACTTGGGAAATGCCGAGATACGAGTTCCGCTCCGGTGACTGGAGATACATACGTAAATTCGGTGGCTGTGCCTTTGCTACTGAGCAAGGCGTATAGGGTCGGCGCGTGCGATTTCGACGTGCGCAACACGCTGGTCGGAACGGTGATCTGGGAGGTCCCGGGTCCAAAGAGTGGATTGGTGTCCTACGCGCTCGGCGGATGGGAAATGGGAACCATTGTGACCGCGACGAGCGGTTCTCCATACACAGTGACGGTGGGCGGAGGTGGTGACCCGCTAAACACCGGCTTCAACGGCGACTTTTCCATGGACTTTGCGAATCTGATTTCCGGATGTAATGCTACGCCCGGAGTTACCACCAACGCCGCAGGGCAGTTGCTGGCCTTCAATCCAAATTGCTTTGCACCCGCACCAGCGGTGGCCGGTGGAGTTTTGGTTGGCAACTCAGGTCGGAACCGTTTTTACGGACCGGGATTGACCACCGTGGACTTCTCCTTGTTCAAGAATTTTTCCTTCAGGGAAAGATTCAAGGCGCAATTCCGGTCGGAGTTTTTCAACATTCTGAATCACCCCAACTTCGCGGCTCCCAATTTCCTGAACGACGCTAACAATTCCATCGGCACGGGCAACGCCGGAGTCATCGGTTCCACGTCTACAGCGTCGCGTCAGATTCAATTGGGGCTCAAACTGGTCTGGTAACACACGCACTTCACTGAGCAAGGTTGAGCGGTTGGCGTTCGCCTTGTTCAGTGTTTCTCCCCGCGAGCGTGAGGTTGAGAAACAAAACCGCGTCAGCTGTGTTCGACTCGAATTAGCGACTATTGCCAGATAGTAGGGTTATGGTTTGTCCCGAGATCATGAACTCACCGACTCATTCCAGCGACCGTAAATCCAAAGTTTGGTCGGTGGTGCGCGTCTCCAGCGGAAATTTTTTGGAGATGTACGACTTCATGGTGTTTGGTTATTATGCCGCGGCCATAGGCAATGCGTTTTTTCCGAGCGGTAGTCCTTACGGTTCGTTGATGCTGTCGTTGATGACTTTTGGGGCCGGATTTTTGATGCGGCCGTTGGGAGCTTTGGTGTTGGGCGCGTACACGGACCGCAATGGCCGGCGCGCCGGTTTGTTGTTGACGTTGGCGATGATGTCGATCGGAATTTTCTCGATCGCCTTTATGCCCAGCTACGCGACGATTGGCTTGCTTGCCCCGATACTCGTTTTGACTGGACGCCTGCTTCAAGGATTTTCCGCCGGCATGGAACTCGGCGGCGTTTCGGTATATCTGTCGGAGATCGCAACACCCGGTCACAAGGGATTCTATGTAAGCTGGCAGTCGGGCAGCCAACAAGTGGCGGTGATGTTTGCCGCTTCGGTGGGAGTGATACTTAATTCATTTCTTTCTACCGAAAAGATGCAGCGCTGGGGATGGCGGGTTCCTTTGCTGCTGGGTTGCTTGATCATTCCATTTCTTTTCAGGCTAAGGAAGTCTTTGGCGGAAACGGACGAGTTTCTGGCTCGCAAGCATAGGCCGAACACATCAGAGATCTTTCGTTCGCTGAGAAATAATTGGGTCATCGTGCTGGTGGGCACGTTCCTGGTCACTATGACCACCGTGTCGTTTTACATGATTACTGCGTACACGCCGACGTTTGGAAATTCCGTGTTGCATCTGGCGAGCATCGACAGTCTGATCGTGACCCTTTGCGTGGGCGCTTCGAATCTTTTTTGGTTGCCAATCATGGGGGCACTGTCTGACCGGATCGGACGGCGGCCGTTGCTGTTTGGCTGCACGCTGCTGATGCTCATCACTGCTTATCCGGCCATGCTTTGGCTGATCAGGGAGCCGTCGTTCGCCAGGTTGTTGGGTGTGGAACTGTGGTTGTCCTTTATTTATGGCAGCTACAACGGCGCTATGGTGGTGACCCTTACGGAAATTATGCCGGTGGACGTAAGAACGTCGGGATTTGCGCTGGCATACAGCCTGGCTACGGCGATTTTTGGGGGATTCACGCCGGCACTCAGTACGTATCTAATCCATATTTCAGGGAATCGAGCGATTCCGGGGTTGTGGTTGTCTTTCGCGGCGGCATGCGGCTTGGTGGCTACCTTTTTTGCCAAGCCTCAGCGCGAGCCGGTTGAAACCCAACCAGTTCTGGCGCTCCAATCCTGACTCCACAGGTTACTTAGAATCCGATTGAGCGCGGGTTCGAATTCTATAGATGAGATAGGCGACCACCGCAATATTGATGATGAGCACCAGAATTTTCGAGGCAGTGGGATGGCGATATAGTTCGTAAACTTCCACGGGCACGAGCGAGCTGGTGATGATTATGGTGAACCATTCGGCCCAACGTTTCATGAGCCAGAGTCCGATTCCTTCCGTGAGAAACAAGCCCGCGTAGATAAAGCTGACGATACCGAGAGCCTTTACTTTAGCGTGACTTAAGTTAGAGGCCTTCTCAATGCCTCTCTCCACCCAGCGGTTACCGGGATCAAGGCCGCTCATAACGATCCAATGTACCAATGTGATAAACACGTCCCGATGAAGCAGCTTCAGGGCGCCCACACCGACGGCGATGAGAGCTATTGCTTTTAGCAGCTTAAATAATGCAATTAAACGGAGAACTGTGCCGTCAGAGGATTTCATGTGGTCGCTTATTGTATCGCCAATCGGCAAAAGCCCTGACGCCGCAACTGCAGCTCAGTTGTCTTCGAATTTAGGAGGAGGAATCGTTACTTCTGGCAATTGAATATGTGATTCGCGGATTCATTCATTTCTTGCGATGGAGGATCAACTCATTGGCCACTGCGTGGAAGAAGCGGCCGCCATAAAGCGCGATGATCAGGAAAGTGCCGAATAAAACTATGGCGTCAATGCTGGCCCGACCTTCGCGCGCCCAGTACACATCCTCGAGATTCAACCACAGTGCGAATTCATCGAGTGTGAGTGCGGCGCCTGCGCCGTAGAGAAAGGACATTAAGCGGCTAGCAACGAGGGATGAGTCTTCTCCACCAACGCCGATGCCCTGCAACCATCCAAAACCCACGCCCAGCAGGATCAAGATGCCCCACACCAAATGGTGGATGTGTCTGCCGCCGATGTAGATGTCGTGAAAAGGGCCAATCTTGTGAAAATTGACGTAGGCGAGGGTCCTGGCGACGGCGAAGACGACGAAAAATCCGATCGCTGCTAGAAACAGCCGGCGCTTAGGCCGATCGGGAATGTGTTCATGAAATAACTCAGCGACGCGCGGATGGCGCAACAGGAGAAGTACGATGCCGGCTGCTACGGGCACGATGAGAAGTACAAGCCAAGTCTTAAGAGACATTTTTTACCTGAATCACTGATCGAACCACTTGTAAGGATTTATACATGAGCCAAGGTCTTGAAGTGAAGCCGCCTAGCCGCAAAGACAATGACCGTGTAAACCAAATGCAAATTAAACCGAAGACCCACCCTACAAATCGAGGGTTGGAACCTCCGGCAAACTGGATTCGTTGATTGAGCTCAGTTGCTTACTTTCGTGATCAAGGCGCCGAAAGGCGGAACTCCAACTAAGGCTTTTCGCTATTTTAGAGGAAGAATTAGGTTCTTAATCATGTCGTAATAGCTATACGTGAAATACCTTAGAAAAATATTTGTTGGATCTGGCGTTGAACATCCGATGTACGGGGGTCATAATTTATTGTCACGTAGGCACATTAATTTGGAGTGAAATTGTACTCGAGGAGGAATTATGAAAGCCGGATTTAAATACATTAGTTTTCTTTTCCTGACCGCTGCATTAAGCGCACCCGCGGCGATTGTTACCAGGGCGGCGGCGCAGGATGAACACCGTGACGAGAATCACGATCAAAAACGAGTGTACGATCGCGCTCACAAGGATTATCACAATTGGGATAGTAATGAGGATCGCTACTACCACCAATATTTCACCGAGAATCACAGAGAGTATCGCGATTACTCGAAGCTGAATCGCAAGGATCAAGACGCTTATTGGAATTGGCGTCACGAACACGGGGACGACCGGCACTAAGTCTTTCCCTGCCGGGGGAAAATACATGGTTGAAACGCGCGGGCAGCCTTAACGGGCTGCTCGTGGTGTTTATCGAGATGTGTCGCGCCGTTCTCGAAGTGACGTTGGTTAGAACGGTGTTCGAGATTGGTGTTCCAGGCTGGTGATTCGCATGTTTAGTTGCTGGCAGGTAATGTAGATGTAGCCCGGGAGGGCCAGAGATTCATTGAAGGGCGAATTCCGCATTTTGTTTCTGTACGAACTTGCCGAGGCAATTCGGCTGGACTTACTCAGGCCCTTGCTTGAGCCACGCGGGGTGCAGCCCACCATCGGTTTGACTCCTCCGATTCCACACTATTTGCACTTTGAAAGATCGCCGGTTGTGGAGGCCATCCGTCCGATGGTCTTGAAGGCTGGTGAACACATCGAGGGAAAGACTAATTATTACGACTACGGAGTAGTCAGCATTGAGCTGGAGTTACCGTTCGAATGCGACGATTGGGGTGCTCTTGTTCAGCGATCCAGTCAATGGATCGGCGCGACGGAACTCGAAAACCAGGCCACAGAATTACTTCGCGCGTCTTTAAAACGCGCCACCCCTGCTCTCGTCAAACCGTACGATACCTGGCTCAAAGAGGACTATTACGTTGTACAACTTCGGGAAATACGGGGAGTCGACGGGAACAACCTGGCCTCCGAAGAATTGCTGGCATCGCACGGCCCGGAGATAGCTCAGCTGGTTCGAGGGGAATCGGCATTGTTATCCGATGCGGAGCGACAGGAAGTCTTGCAATCAAGTATCTCTTACTCCCACACGGATTTGCTGGTGGTGGGTTGGGGCGGGGCGCTAGTTTACGGCAGCTCGGAAGTGGCGGCGACAACGATACAGCTGCTGGAATATGCCAATACCCAGCTGCTGGAATTTCGTTATTACGACACCTTGCTCACAGGCCTGCTTGACGAAGTGTATCGTTCACTGGAGCGCCAAGGCGGCTTGCTTACCGCGTGGCGACTCTCTCGTGAAGCGGCCCGGCTGAATACCATCCGCCTGGATGTTATGGAATTGACGGAGAAGGTTGACAATGCGGTGAAGTTTTTGAGCGATATGTTCTATGCGCGCCTCTACAATTTGATCGCCGCCAAGGTAGGCGTGCCCGATTATCGCGGACTGGTGGATCAAAAATTGCGCACCGCCGGTGAACTATACAGATTTATGGTGGACCAGTTCAATCAAACCCGCAGCTTCGTTCTGGAGCTGGCAGTGGTGATTATTCTGATTATTGACCTCGCTTTTCTGTTTCGTGGCAAGTAGCCCAACTCAGGTAACCTAAAAGAATTACCCCACCGGGACGCCGCACCCAATATTAGGCCCGGGTGTATCCAAAGACGGGTTACTATTCGTCAATAAATAAGGACTCTCTGCCCCGGTCCCGACTAATGTGAGATGAGGAATCACTTTGCCTGCTGATCAAAATGAGCATCCAGCTATCGGACCCGAACACCAGTTACCGCCGCCGACGGACGCGCCGCCGAAGCGACGAAGCGGAGCGGTGCGCGCCATCATGTGGATCGTGATCCTGCTGGTTTTCGCGGTCGGCTTCTGGCTGGTATTGCATCACCAGGGGCAAACAACGGCAAAAGCACCGAGAGGCGGAGGCGGGCCGGTTACAGTGACGACGGTAACAGCACAGAAGGGGGACATCGGCTCATACCTGGATGCCATCGGCACGGTCACGCCGGTTTACACCTCATCGATCACCAGCCAGGTGAACGGAATTGTTACGGCGGTGCACTACAAAGAGGGTCAGATCGTTCACCAAGGTGATCCCCTGATTGAGATTGATTCCCGTCCTTACCGAGCCACGCTGATGCAGGCGCAAGGCACGCTGGAGCGGGACGAAAATGTTTTGGCACAAGCGAAGATGGACCTGCAGCGTTACCACGAAGCGTGGGATCGCAGAGCCATACCAAAGCAACAGTTGGACGATCAAGAAAAGATCGTGCTGCAAAATCAGGGCACGGTGAAGCTGGATGAGGGCGTGGTGCAATTCGATGAGGTACAGGTCAACTATTGTCACATCGTGGCGCCTATTACTGGGAAGGTTGGTTTGCGGCTGGTCGATCCAGGAAACGTGGTGCAGTCGTCGGGAACGACCACCCTGGTGGTGATCACACAGATGACACCCATCACCGTGATTTTTACTATTCCGGAAGACAGCCTTGGACCAGTACAGGAGCGCCTGCGCACTAAAGCGGTGCTAACGGTGGATGCCTTTGACCGCGGCGGGCAACAGAAAATAGCTACTGGAAAGCTGCTAACGCTAGACAACCAGATCGACACGACGACCGGTACGGTAAGAGCGCGCGCTTCCTTCGAAAACAAAGATACCGCGCTCTTTCCAAACCAATTTGTAAATGTGCGGCTGCTGGTAACTACACTGCACGATGCCACCCTAATTCCAGGATCGGCAATCCAACATAACGGGCAGACTGCGTTTGTCTATGTTCTGCAGGACAACACCGCACATATGCGCACGATTAAACCGGGTGTGACGGACGGCGGGACTACACAGGTGACGGGTGTGTCCCCCGGGGACGTGCTGCCGAACAGCAGCTTTGATAAGTTGCAGGACAACTCTAAAGTTGTCGTCGCCGGTAATCCAACGGCTCCTGGGACCGCTCCCGGTGGTTCTTCGCCACGAGGGAATGGTTCTGGCGGGAGAAACCCCGGTGCTCCGGGAAACGCCGCCACGCCCGGGAATGCCGCCACTCCAGGGAAACCCTCCACCCAGGGAAACACCAACAGCCAGCGGAGCACTCATTGAGTCCGTCACGCCCGTTTATTTTGAGACCGGTTGCGACGGTGCTGTTAATGTTCGCCATATTATTGGTGGGCATTGTGAGTTGCACGCAACTGCCGGTTTCCGCGCTGCCTGAAGTCGACTATCCCACTATCCAAGTGCTCACTTTTTATCCGGGCGCTAGTCCCGATGTGGTGGCCACGACAGTGACCGCACCGTTAGAGCGGCAGTTTGGCCAACTCCAGGGACTGAGTCAGATGACGTCCAGCAGCTCGGGCGGCACCTCCGTCATCGTGTTGCAATTCACGTTGAGTCTGAATATTGACGTGGCGGAAGAAGAAGTGCAGTCGGCGATCAATGCTTCGCAAAACTTCCTGCCCGCGAACCTTCCTTCGCCGCCGATTTACAGCAAGACAAATCCAGCGGACGCTCCGGTGCTGACCTTGGCGGCGACGTCGAGCACCATTCCGCTCTCGCAGGTTGAGGACCTGATAGACACCAGGATGGCTCCCAAGATTTCGCAATTGAAGGACGTCGGACTGGTCACCATCAGCGGCGGTCAGAAGCCTGCTGTGCGTATTCAAGCGAATCCAGCGGCACTTTCTTCCTATGGAATAAATATGGAGGACCTGCGCACGGCGGTTACGCAATCCAGCGTCAATGCCGCAAAGGGGAATTTTGATGGCGCGCGACAGGATTTCCAGATCGATGCCAACGATCAATTGGTGACCAGTAAGGATTACCGGAAGGTGGTGGTCGCGTACCGCAATGGAGCGCCGGTGATGCTGACCGACGTAGCCAATATCGTGGACGGAGTGGAAAACACCAATCAGGCTGCGTGGATGAACAAGACTCCGGCGGTCATAATCAACGTACAACGGCAGCCCGGTGGAAACACCATCAACGTAGTGAAGCAGATAAAAGCGTTATTGCCGCAACTGGAAGCGAATCTTCCCAAAGGGATCGATATCACGATACTCACGGACCTGACTACGCCGATTCAGGCCTCGATATCGGACGTAGAGTTTGAATTGTTGCTGACGATCGCGCTGGTGGTCATGGTGATCTTTTTGTTTTTGCGGAATTTGTACGCCACGATCATTCCCAGCGTGGCGGTGCCGCTGTCGCTGGTGGGCACGTTTGCGGCGATGTACGCGCTGGGCTACAGCCTGGATAACTTGTCGCTGATGGCGCTGACGATTTCGACCGGATTCGTTGTGGATGATGCCATTGTCATGGTTGAAAATATTTCGCGATATATCGAGGCCGGCGAACCTCCCATGCAGGCGGCGCTCAAAGGGGCCGAGCAAATTGGCTTCACGATTTTATCTCTGACGGTTTCACTGATCGCGGTATTGATTCCGCTCCTTTTCATGGGAGATGTCGTCGGCCGATTGTTCCGGGAATTCGCGGTGACGCTAGCGGTGACCATCGTGGTATCGGCGGTGGTTTCTTTGACGCTCACGCCGATGATGGCTTCACGCATCCTGAAGCACAACCCCAAGGAAAAGCAGGGCTGGTTTTATCGGAAGTCGGAGCACATGTTCGAAAGCATGATCGCCTTTTACGGGCGCACCTTGAAGTTCGTTCTAGGACACCAAACCATTACGTTGCTGGTGGCGGTGGGAACGCTGTTACTCACCATCTTTCTTTATATCGTAATTCCCAAAGGATTTTTTCCGGTGCAGGATACCGGAATTATTCAGGGAATTTCGCAGGCGCCGCCGACGATTGGGCCTAAAGCCATGGCGCAAAAGCAGCAGGAACTCGCCGACGTTATTCTTGCCGATCCCGCGGTCGAAAGCCTGTCATCCTTCATCGGTGCTGATGGCACCAACACCACTACAAACAGTGGAAGGTTATCCATCAACCTGAAGCCGCTGAACCAGCGGGATCTGAACGCCTCGGATGTGATCCGGCGTCTGCAGACCAAGCTCGCTGATGTGCAAGGGATTCAGCTGTTCATGCAGCCGGTGCAAAACATTACCGTCGACGACCGCGTTAGCCGCACGCAATATCAATACACGCTCGAGGATCCCGACCCGAATGAACTGAATGATTGGGCAAATCAATTCGTAGCAAAGCTAAAAAATTTGAAGGAGTTGGAAGATGTGGCTACCGACCAGCAGCCTGGGGGACTTGCCGTCCAGTTGGTGATCGATCGAGCAACAGCTTCGCGACTGGGAATCGCACCGACGACTATCGACAATACGCTGTACGACGCGTTTGGACAGCGGCAGATCAACACCATGTACACGCAGTTGAACCAGTACCACGTCATCCTGGAATCCGAGCCGCAGTTTCAAAACGATCCGGACAAATTGAACAAATTGTATATTCAGGCGAACGCTGCCGCAGGCACAACGGGAGCGGCGGCGAGTTCCAGTGGAAACGGGTCCACGTCGGCCGGTTCGAATGCGTTGACTACCAGCCCGCTCTACAATCCGACGGCCAGTGCATTGACTCCGCCGGTGAACGCGCTTACCGCGGGCACTTCGAACAGCACATCAAACAAAGTCACTAATACTGCGGCAGTGACGAGCTCGACAAAAAGTAACGCCGTGCCGCTCGGCGCATTTTCGCATTTTGAGTTGAAGACCGAACAGCTCTCTATCAACCACCAGGGACAATTTCCGGCGATCACCGTTTCTTTTAATCTTGCGGCTAACGCGGCGCTAGGCGGAGCCATTTCGTCGATTACTAAAGTTCAGCAAGATATGCACATGCCGGCCAGCTTGCAGGCCGATTTTCAGGGAACTGCAGCATCGTTTCGAAATTCTCTCTCGAACATGCCATTGCTGATTCTTGCCGCGCTCGTGACGGTGTACATCGTACTTGGCGTGTTGTACGAGAGCTTCATCCACCCCGTAACGATTCTTTCCACGCTGCCTTCCGCCGGGGTCGGCGCTTTTCTTGCGCTGATTATTTTTCACCAGGACCTTAGCGTGGTGGCCATCATCGGATTGGTGTTGCTGATTGGCATCGTCAAGAAAAACGGAATTATGATGGTTGACTTCGCACTGGATGCGGAGCGCAACCACGGAAAAAATCCCACCGACGCTATTTACGAGGCCTGCCTGCTGCGCTTTCGGCCGATCATGATGACCACCATGGCCGCGCTCCTCGGTGGCCTTCCGCTGGCGTTTGGCACAGGCATTGGTTCGGAATTGCGACGGCCGCTGGGAATCGCCATGGTTGGCGGCTTGCTGGTGAGCCAGGTGCTCACGCTGTACACCACGCCGGTGATTTACATCTTTTTCGATCGCATCGCTCAGCGCTTTTCGCGTAAGTCTCCGGCGTGGGGTCCGGGCGCCCAGCCACAGACCGCAGGACACTCATGAACGTCTCCGCTCCCTTTATTTACCGGCCGGTCGCGACAACACTGCTGACCATTGCCATCGCCATTGCCGGCGCGATTGCTTTCAACGTGCTGCCGGTTTCTCCGTTGCCTCAGGTGGACTTTCCCACCATCTCGGTGAACTCCAGTTTGCCGGGAGCCAGCGCGGAGATCATGGCCTCTTCGGTCGCCACTCCCCTGGAGCGGCAGTTCGGTCACATCTCCGGCGTAACGGAAATGACTTCCACCAGCAGCTTGGGAACAACTAACGTCACAATTCAATTCGACCTCAGCCGCAATATTGATGGAGCGGCGCGAGACGTCGAAGCGGCCATCAATTCCGCGCGAACGTACTTGCCTGCAAACCTGCCCGCGAATCCCACTTATCGCAAAGTCAATCCCGCAGACGCCCCGATCATGATTGCCGGACTGACTTCAGATAAATATGGTCCCGACAAGCTGTACGACGAAGCGTCAACGGTGATTCAACAAAAACTTTCACAAATTCAAGGCGTGGGTCAGGTGAACGTCGGTGGCGGCGCGTTGCCGTCCGTGCGCGTGGAAGCCAACCCTACGAAGTTGGCCGGCTACGGGCTGACCATGACGGATTTGCAATCGGTGTTGCGATTGCAAAACTCCGATCTAGCCAAAGGGCAAATTACTAATGGCGATAGCAGCGCAGATATTCTCGCCAACGATCAGATATCCCACGCCGAAGACTACAAGCCGATCATCGTTGGCTATAAGAACGGAGCGGCGGTCCATCTATCGGATGTCGCGAATGTGATCGATTCGGTACAAAACGTACGCGCTGCCGGTTATTTGAATGGCAAACGCGCGGTGATGCTGATCATCTTCCGCCAGCCAGGCGCCAATATTATTGCCACCGTTGACCGCATTCGCGCCGAGCTGCCTTCGATAGAAGCTTCGATCCCGCAAGGAATCGAGACCACTATTGTTATGGATCGCACCACCACGATTCGCGCGTCGGTTAGCGATGTGGAGCGAACGCTGGGACTTTCCATCGTGCTGGTGATCATGGTGGTTTTTATTTTTTTGCGGAATGGGCGCGCCACGTTGATTCCGGCGGTAGCCGTTCCTGTTTCGTTGGTGGGAACTTTTTCGGTGATGTATCTCTGCGGCTACAGTATCGACAACTTGTCACTGATGGCGCTGACTATTTCAACAGGATTCGTGGTGGACGACGCCATTGTGGTGATGGAAAACATTAGCCGCCACCTGGAAGCCGGGATGGAGCCCTTCGCCGCCGCACTCAAAGGAGCAAAGGAAATTGGATTCACCGTATTTTCGATCAGCATTTCGCTGATCGCTGTGTTTATACCACTGTTGCTAATGGGCGGGATTGTCGGTCGCCTATTTCGCGAATTTGCCATCACGCTGTCGACCGCCATTCTCGTTTCGATGGTCATTTCGCTGAGCACCACACCAATGATGTGCGCTTACCTGCTGCGCGATGAGCGCAAGAAGAAGCACGGCCGCGTGTACATGGTTATGGAGAGATTTTTTGACCGGATGTTGTCGTGGTATCGCGGCAGCCTGCACTGGGTTTTGGACAATTCATTTCTAACGCTGACAGTTCTTTTTTTAACCATCGGCTTGAACGTCGCACTGGTTATGAAAATTCCTAAAGGTTTTTTTCCGCAACAGGACACCGGGAACCTGGGTGGGTCGGTTCAAGGGCCGCAGGATTCTTCGTTCCCCGCCATGAACGATGCCATCCAGAAGATTGAAGCGGTAATCAAAAAAGATCCTGCGGTTGCTAACGTGATTGCCTTTACCGGCGGGGGCGGAGCCACAAACACCGGGAATATTTTCATCGCGCTTAAGCCGCTCAATCAAAGGAAAATTGGGGCGGCGGAGGTTATTGGCCGAATTCGTCCGCAACTAAATCGTCTGCCGGTGGCTTCCGCCTTCCTGCAGCCGTCGCAGGATCTGCGTATCGGCGGACGCGGAAGCGCAGCGCTGTATCAATACACCATTCAATCCGACACGGTTTCCGATCTGGCTACCTGGGGGCCAAGAGTTTTCGCGGAGATGAAAAAGCTTCCGGGCTTGCAGGATGTTAACTCCGACCAGCAAAACGGAGGGTTGGATATCCGTTTGAACTACGATCGGGTTACCGCCGCGAAGCTGGGGCTAACCGCACAAGCTCTCGATTCCGGAATTTACAGCGCCTTCGGCCAATCCGAAGTTTCCATCATCTATACGCAATTGAACCAATACTATGTGGTCCTGGAAGTCGCGCCGGAGTTTTCGCAAACTCCCGATGGTCTGAAGAATATTTACTTTCATCAAACGGCGAATATTAATCCTACCGCCAGCGGTGACGTGCCATTTTTTAACATGGCCACCAGCCAGGCCAATACCACGCCGCTGGCTCTGAATCACACCGGCCTGTTTCCATCCGTCACGGTGTCTTTCAATCTTTCGCCGGGGGTTTCCCTGAGCGACGCTACGCTGGCCATTGACCAGATGAAGCAGCGGATCGGGGCGCCGAGTACGCTGCGTGGTTTTTATGCCGGCACGCTACAGGCCTACCAGCAATCGCTAAGCACGGAACCTATCCTGGTTTTAACCGCGCTTCTCGCGGTGTACATCGTGCTTGGCGTTTTGTACGAGAGCTGGGTTCACCCGCTTACCATTATTTCGACTCTGCCTTCGGCCAGCGTGGGGGCCATGCTTGCGCTAATGTTATTCAAGCAGGACCTTAATGTGATTTCCATTATTGGCATCGTGCTGCTTATCGGCATCGTCAAGAAAAATGCCATTATGATGATCGATTTCGCGCTGCAAGAAGAACGCGAAGGTGGCAAGAGCACCGAAGACTCGATTTTCGAAGCATGCATGCTGCGTTTCCGTCCCATTCTTATGACCACTATGGCCGCGCTGTTTGGAGCTTTGCCGTTGGCGTTTGGCACAGGCACCGGTTCTGAACTGCGACGCCCGTTAGGAATCACCATTGTGGGAGGCTTGATCGTGAGTCAACTGCTCACGCTGTATACCACCCCGGTGGTGTATCTCACGCTAGACCGGCTGCGGCTTCGCGTGTTAGGGGAACCGCGCGATACATTCAATCCGGCAGGTGCGGAACCTTCCGCAGCGGATTAGTTTGAAAGCGATGCATATGCAAAATATTCGTCTGAAAGTCTTACTGGTCCCCGCAATCGCAACACTCTCGCTTGCCGGGTGCATGGTAGGGCCGAGATATCACCGGCCGGACGCAACTCCCCAACCGCCACCTCCTTCGTACAAGGAATCGCCCACACAGGTTCAGGATCCCGGTCCATGGAAAGTGGCGCAGCCTCAGGACGCGATGCTTCGCGGGAAGTGGTGGGAAATTTACAATGATCCTGAGCTGAATGGGCTTGAAGAACAACTGAACATCAACAATCAGAACATCAAGCAATTTTTCGAGAATTTCATGGCCGCTCGCGCGCTGGTTGCGCAGGCGCATTCGCAACTTTACCCCACGATAGGAACGACTCCTTCCATTTCGCGGGCGCAATCCTCTGGCAATCTTAGGAAATTCCACGCCGACCACTGGAACGGGAACTGGCTCGGTCGCAACGACGGGAGGGCGGCAATCTTCTCTTTTTTCGCTTCCCGCCGACGTTACGTGGGCGCCCGATCTGTGGGGCAGGATTCGCAGCCAGATTCATGCAGCTCAATACAATGCTCAGCTGAGCGCCGCTGACCTGGAAAACGAGCGATTGATTGAGCAAGCCAGCCTGGCGACCTTTTTGTTCGAACTACGCGGCCAGGACGCCTTACAGAAGATCTTCGATGAAACTATTGAAGCCGATAAGAAGTCAGTGGAGCTGACCCGAGCGCGATTTGAGACCGGAATTGATAATGAAATTTCGCTGGTGCAGGCGGAAAATGCGCTACAAAGCGCCGAATCGGCAGGCGAAAATCTAGGTATAGCGCGCGCGGAGTTTGAACACGCCATCGCGCTTTTAATTGGGACCCTCGCCTCCAGTTTTTCTCTACCGGTTAAGCCGTTGGACCACGTGCCTCCCGCGGTGCCCATCGGTGTGCCGTCGCAACTTTTAGAACGCCGACCAGACATCGCAGGTTCCGAACGCAGCATGGCTGCAGCCAATGCGCAGATCGGAGTGGCGGTGGCGGCGTATTATCCAAATCTGACGTTGAGTGCGAGCGGCGGTTTTGAGAGTTCCACGATAACAAATCTTCTTTCTTATTCGAGCCGCTTCTGGTCCGTGGGTCCTTCGGTGTCGGAAACCATTTTTGACGCGGGACTGCGACGCGCCACAGTGCTGCAGTATGAAGCCACTTACAACGCGAATGTGGCCAGTTACCGGCAAACGGTGCTTACTGCGTTTCAACAGGTCGAAGACTATCTGGCGGCGGTGCGCATTTTGTCGAAACAAATCGAACTACAGCAGGAAGCCGTGAAATCCGCTGAACGCTATCTGGAGTTGGCGAATGCGCGCTACTATACCGGCGTCGATACATATTTAAACGTGCTGGTCGCGCAAACCACGCTACTCTCCAACCAACAAAACCTCTCTTCACTGCGGACCCAGGCGATGACCGCGTCGGTACAATTGATTCAAGCGCTGGGCGGCGGATGGGATCGCTCGGTCCTCCCCAGCCCCGCGCAGGTGTCCGGCAGAATCACGAAGTCTCAGATCGAGGCTCCCAATAAGCAGTGATCGAACACGGCGCGCTGTAGAGATTCAGACGACACGATCGCCTTTCAGGCTTGTACCCCTTCGTGTCATATAATCGGCGGTGATCATGGAATGGCTCTGGTCCGCCACTCGATGGTTATTCGACGCGGAGCACGGCGCTACTGACCGGCTGATTCCGCGATGGCTGTTTTTGCGGGCGTTAGGCTGCATTTATTTTTCTGCGTTCTTATCCCTTGCGTTTCAAATCCGTGGACTCATCGGGCCAAATGGGATTCTACCCGCGAACGATTATCTCCAAGCGGTAATACAAACCTTTGGACACGGACGGGGGATATGGTTTGCGCCTACCGTGCTGTGGTTTTCGAGCGGTCCGCACATGTTAATGGCGTTGTGCTGGGCCGGGATGGGCGCTTCATTGTTGTTGGTGCTGAATCTGTGGCCGCGCGGCATGCTAGCGATTTGTTTTGTGTGCTTTCTGTCTTTTGTGAGCGCGGCGCAGGATTTTTCAGGTTACCAGTCGGACGGCATGCTGCTGGAAGCAGGATTTATTTCTCTTTTCTTCGCGCCGTCCGGGCTGCGTCCTGGTTTTGGGCGGTCGTCATCCCCAATGCGTGCGAGCCTATTCCTGCTGCAGTGGGAATGGTTTCGCATCTACTTCGAATCCGGCGTGGCGAAGATGATGAGTGGAGATCCGGAGTGGCGGCACTTCACCGCGATGGACGAATATTATCAGAACGGTCCGCTGCCCACGTGGATCGGCTGGTACATGCAGCATTTACCGCACTGGTTCCATGCTTCAACAGCATTCGCTACGCTGGCGCTGGAATTGGTTTTGGTGTGGATGCTATGTTTGCCGCGGCGTTGGCGCATCGTGTGTTTCTTTATTGTGACTCCCTGGGAGTTGGGGGTTATTTTCACCGCGAACTACACTTTTTTGAATTACCTGGTGCTGGCGTTGGGAGTCTTGCTGCTAGATGATGAATTTCTGCTGCGATTTTTGCCGCAGGGATGGAAACAACCTTTCACAGGGGCTTCGGCGCCTGAGCAGCACCAGCGTCAAACTTCAGGAGGCTTCCGCGATCAACTCAAGATCGCCAAGCTATCCCTGACCGCTGTTTTATTTGCCTGGATTTTTTATGCCACCGTGGCGGAATTGATCTGGATGGTCGCCCCCCTGCCTGTGCCGACTTCGCCGGTAGTGGCGCTTGAACCGTTTCGCATCGCGAATCGATACGGACTTTTTGCGGTGATGACGCGCGGGCGGTACGAGATCGAGTTTCAGGGTTCGGACGATGGGAAGACCTGGGTGGCTTACCCGTTTCGCTACAAACCCCAGGACCTGAATAAGCCGCCGGGGATTTATGCGCCTTATCAGCCTCGGTTCGACTGGAATTTGTGGTTCGCGTCACTGGGCTCATGGCGAGAATATCCCATCGTGCCCAGAACGGAAGTGCGTTTGCTTTCCAACGATAGCGACGTACTCAGTCTTTTTAAGCGAAATCCGTTCCCGCAGAAGCCGCCACGCCAGGTGCGCGCTGTGCTTTGGCAATATTGGTTTACATCCATGGCTGAGAAACGCGCGCAAGGCCTGTGGTGGCGGCGGCAATTCCTGGGACTTTATGCACCGACGATCGAACGCGACAGCGACGGCAGTATCCGCGCGGTCGACGCGCCTAACGTGCAGCCGCGCCAGTAACGCCGCAAACGCTTTCACGGAGTTAGTTTGTGCGCAAATTTGCGCTAATTTCGCCGCATCCTCATCAATGCCATCTTCGCCGCGTGATAACCGCACATGCCATGCACTCCACCGCCTGGCGGAGTGGATGAGGAGCAGATATAAATGTCGGGCGCTGAAGTGGCGTAGTAACGGCGCGTAGGGCGGAATAAAAAGTTGCGGATGTCCATGATGCCGCCTCCGATATCGCCACCCACCAGATTCGCGTCCATACTTTCCAGGGCTGCAGGGGAAAAGACGCGCCGCGCCAAAATGCAGTCTCGGAAATTTGGAGCGAATCTCTCAATCTGATTTTCTAGTTTCTGCAGCATGGCTACTTTCGAACCGTTTGGCACATGACAATAAGCCCACGCGGTGTGTTTACCCGCGGGAGCGCGAGAACTATCGAACAGACTAGGCTGAGATAGCAGAACAAAGGGTTTATCGGGGTGCTGGCCGCTTCGCACGGCCTTTTCCGATTCAGCAATCTCCTCGAAGCTTCCGCCGAGGTGCACCGTCGCTGCGCGAGAGCAATCTGCAGCTTTCCACGGGATGGGAGCACTCAGCGCATAGTCCACTTTGCAGACGCCGGCTCCGTAGCGGTAGCCCGCCAATTGCTGCTTGAAGGTCTCGGAAAATCTTCGCCCCCCAACTTTGAGCAGCTGCCGCGGAGTGAGATCGCAAAGAGTCAGGTCATAGCTGGACAATGCGGTCAGATTTTCGACCGGCGATGAGGTACGCAGCTTGCCTGAGAAGCTCGCGAGAACTCCGCAGAGCGCGGTTGTGATGGATTGCGCACCGCCTCGAGGAATCGGCCAACCAACGGCGTGTGCCGGCACAGCCATCAGAATTCCGAATGCAGCACTCAAGGGTTCGTCCAGGCTTAGAAAAGAATGAGCGGCCAAGCCGGCGAAAAGCGCGCGTGTTCTTTGGTCACGGAATCGGCGAGCTACAGAATGGGCCGACTGTACCGCCAGCACTCCAAATCGCGCCATCAGTAATGGGCTCTTCGGAAGGAACGAAACTGGGCCTAGAATTTGTGGAGCGAATTCCTTCCAGTGCTCGACGAAGGGCCGCATCAACTGATCCCACGCTTTTCCGTCGATGCCCAGCGAGCCACAGGTTTGGTCCAGGCTGCGTTCCAACATCACGGCGGTGCCGTCATCCAGAGGATGCGCCAAAGCAGAAGGCGAGTGAATCCATTCAAGGCCGTAGCTGCTGAGTGGCAATGATGAAAAGAACGGCGATCCGGCGCCGAGCGGGTAGACTGCTGATCCAAAGTCGTGCTTGAAACCAGGAAGAGTTAATTCCATCGTGCGCGCCGCGCCGCCAGGCTGGGCCTGCGCTTCCAGCACGTCAACGTGGACCCCAGCCTGAGCCAGAACGATGGCGGCTGCCAAGCCGTTAGGGCCGGCCCCGACCACGCACGCTTTATGG
>CAVPKZ010000104.1:0-7620 GCA_963705755.1 uncultured Acidobacteriota bacterium
GAAGCTGACACTAATCTCGCTTCCGTCGCCGGCGTCACAGAAAACTCTTCGACGCGCCCAGCCGATACTCAGAACAATAATTCTTCACAGCGCACTACCTCCGCCTCCACCAATCCATCGCCCGCAAGTGCAGCCCCTGCCACTACAACCGCCGCCATTCCGAATCCGGTTCCAACCGTCTCGGTCTTTTCTCGCTTCCGTGCCATTCGCAACACCTCCGATGCGGCGCGCCCAGCTGGCTCTGATCTTCAGATTGGCCGCTTGAAGAGCGGACCGGCCCCGCCTTACCCGATCGAGGCGCTGCGCCAGCAAATACAAGGAACGGTAGAATTGGAAGTTCTCGTCGGTGCAGACGGGAATATTCTGACCGTCCACTTGGTCAAAGGTCCTCCCGAATTAGCCAGCGTCGCAATGGGCACCGTTCGTTCCTGGCAGTACGGCCAAACCACCCTCGGCGGCCATCCGGTAGAGACGGACCAATCCATCTACTTCACATTTAAACTTACAAAATAATTTTGGAATTTTTAGCCCGATCGAAGAAGCGTTCTCTTAGGAAGTTCTGAAGTTTCTAAAATTTGCTTTGCGCTACGGCGTCGACGGGCTCACCGAAGAATGCCCATGCCCGGCCCCGGCAACTCCTGCGGCGATTCCCACCGCGCCACCGGCAATCACGCCAATCAAAATATATTCCTTGGTCTTGTCGTTGTGTTGCACCGGCGGTACTGGAGCCTCGGGCGGCGGTTGCGTCGTGGAAGCCTGCTCAGCAGGATTTGGCGTGGCTTCGGGCGGTGGCGTTTGTTTCGGCGCTGCCACTGGCGCCGCTCCCGTCGACTTCGCTATATCCAATTCACCGGACGGCAAAATGTTAACCGATTCTCCCGATTGCAAAACGCGTCCGGTAGCGCCTTCCAGCGGAATCAACCCCACGCTGCCTTCCAGGCACGTAACCGTAAATGACCCATCCGCGTGTCGCACTACTTGTGAAGTCGACTGCTGCGCCTCAATCACTGGCGCCATCACATAATTTCCCACTCGTAGCGAAATATCTGTCGAGCCATTAAAAGAATTCATCACCACCGAGCCCGCCTTCAATTCCGCGGAGTATCGCGGGTCCGGTGGGAAAACCAGCTCGCTGTTAGAAAGAATCTTGAGCGCGCCTTTCCCGCTTAGCGAAAAAGCCGCCGACCCCATGTCCCCGGTCTTCAGCGCATCGCCCGGGAAAATAGTCAAATCCGCCGGCGCTGGCACGCCATTAATAAATACAGGTCCAACCGTGGTCATCGAGCCCAGCGCTTGATTCTGCGCCTTTCGCGCAGCCTTCGGCGCGCCCGCCAGCAGTGGCAGTGCGCACAACAATCCCACCGCCAGCAGCGCCACTTTCATCGACGTATTCACCCGTCGCGCCAAAGACCGCCTCAAAATTTCACCACTCACCGTTCGCTTTAATCACCTAAGATGTAGCACCAGCGACGCCAATTGTCTACCAGCTTTCCTACTGACGCGGCGTCACTTTTATATCCGCGCCAGTCATCTTCAATGCCGTCCGCCTACACTTTTAGCAGGCTCTGCTCCCGCCTTTGCACGCTGCGCGACGCGCCCTTTTGCGGTATTGTTTTCAGTGCATTCGTTAAGGTCGCCCGCCCAAGGATCCCAACGAGGATGACCACGCGGCTCATGAAGATCCTGCACATCGTCAAAACCGCCACCGGAGCAACCTGGGTCTACCATCAGGTCCGCGTCCTGCGCTCCTTGGGTTTTGAAATAGTAGTCGCCCTTCCCTCCGCCACTGCAGGCCTCGCGCCCAAGTATCAAGAAGCAGGCGCCACCGTAATCCCCATAAATCTCGACGTCCCCACCAAACGCCCCTGGCAAATCCCCGCTGTACTCAAATCCTGCAGAACCCTGGTCAAATCCGTACGCCCCGACATCATCCACACTCACCACGTCGGCACCACTCTGGTAGTCAGAGCCGCCCTGGGCAAATCCTCCCCCATCCCCCGCATCTTCCAGGTCCCCGGCCCGCTTCATCTCGAGCATTCTTTTTTCGCGCAGCTCGACACCTCTTCCGCCGGCCCACAAGATCATTGGATCGCCGGCTGTCGCTGGACCCAGCAAAAATATCACCAGCTAGGCATCCCAGCGCAGCGCGTCTTCCTCTCCTACCCAGGCACCGATCTGAATCTATTCACCACCACACGCAAAAATAATTTGCGCAGCGAGCTGCGCCTCACCCCAGACACGCCGCTAGTCGGCATGGTCTGCTACATGTACGCGCCCAAGCGCTTCCTCGGTCAAACCGCCGGCTTAAAAGGCCACGAAGATTTCATCGCCGCCTTCCCCATCGCAAAAAAACAACTCCCCAATCTCCACGGTGTAATAATCGGCGGCGCCTGGAACGGCGCAACGAAATATGAGTCGCATCTGCGCCAACTGGCACATCGCCAATGCAACGGCTATCTAACCTTCCTCGGCACGCGCTCCGACGTCCCCGCTCTCTACCCTGACCTCGATCTAGCCATAGTCCCCTCCCACTCCGAAAACCTTGGCGGCGCCGTCGAGCCCCTACTCAGCGGAGTCCCCGTCATCGCCGCGAAGGTAGGTGGCCTCCCCGACTTGGTTCAGGAAGGCATCTCCGGCCGCCTCGTCCCGCCGCGCAATCCCCAAGCCATCGCCGCCGCCATGCTGGCCTCATTGCAAAACCGCGCAGAAACCCAACGCCTCGCCGCCGCAGGCCACAAAATGACCCGCCACCTCTTCGACGTAGAAAGAACCGCCCGCGAACTCGCGCAAATTTACTCCGCACTTAAGTCCAAAGCTGTGTCGGCCGGAGCCGAATTCACGCCTAAGGACACTCAAACTAATTTCCAAACGGGGATTTCAAAATAAGATGGCCACTAATTCTGCGGGCGAAAATATTTACACCGACGGCTCGTATTTCGCCAAAACGAGAGGTACGTGGCATTCGGAGGATTCGCCGTGCAAGGCGCGATGGATTGTTTCGATGTTGGCGCGTCACGTTGAAGTTAGACCAAATACCATTTGCGAGATCGGCTGCGGTGCCGGCGGTATCCTGGCGGAACTGCAAAAGATGCTGTCCGACCACATTACTTTCACAGGTTACGATATAAGTCCTCAAGCGCATGCTCTCAGCGCGCGATTCTCGAATCCGAGATGCCAATTTATACTCGGCGATGCCTTTGCTGACGAATCACAATACGACCTCGTATTAGTGATGGACGTTATCGAACACGTGGAGGACTACTTTTCGTTTCTGCGGGATGTTAGGCAAAAGGGCGAGTTGAAGCTTTACCACATTCCTCTGGACCCATACGTAAGCGGGATATTGCGCGGGAACAACAGTTGGGACAGTGCAGGTCACCTGCATCTCTTTACCATTGAGACTGCGCTCAAAGCGCTCCAGCATACTGGACATCGAGTAGTTGACTGGACTTTTACTGACGGCGCTATTGTCGCCCCCCGCCAGACGACTCGGGGGCGAATTGCAAATTTACTTCGGATTCCGTTGTCTAAGTTCAGTACCAAACTAACCTCTCGCCTATTAGGTGGATATTCGATGCTCGTTCTGGCGAAATGAAGCTGAGATCAAACCCCGTTTAGGCTGACCTTTATCGAATGCATAAACCAATTAAAATACTTCATTGCTTGGGCACGCTGGACGCTGGAGGGGTCGAAACTTGGCTCTTGCATCTACTTAAATCACTCGATACTAAACAATTTCAATTCGATTTCTGTACTTTCGGCCGCCATGCTGGTTTGTATGCTCCAGAAGTGGAAAAACTCGGGGCCCAGGTGTTTCATTGCCCGCAATCTGAAAACCTTTGGAGGTTTGGCCGCCAATTTCGACAAATTTTGCGCCAAGGCAAATACGATGTAGTTCACAGCCACGTACAAGCGTTTTCTGGAGCGCTACTTCGCTGGGCGCATCTCGAGGGAGTTCAAGTGCGAGTGGCGCATAGCCATGGCAGTCATGATGGCAAATCGAAGACCCTGGGCCGTCGCGCCTACCGATCACTGATGAAGCGTTCGATACACCGCCACGCAACGCACGGACTAGCCGCATCTCGGTTGGCCGCCGACGCCATTTTCCTCGATTGGAAAAATGACCCTCGCGTTGCGATACTTCATTGTGGCATTGATCTTAACCGCTTCCGTGGCGACTTTAATCGTGATGAGTGGCGAAGAAAAATAGACCTGCCAATCGGCGCGCAAGTCATCGGTAACGTAGCAAACTTTGTTCCAGCGAAAAACCACGGCTTTTTCTTGGAAATTGCGGCTGAAATACGAAATCATCGGCCCGATATGCATTTCTTGTTGGTTGGAGAAGGTACATTGCGTGCTGAAATTGAAGCTCGTGCATGGGCCATGGGCTTTAAAGGAAATATGCATTTTCTCGGCACTCGCACCGATGTCCCTGCCTTACTTCGCACTTGCATCGACGCTTTTGTCTTTCCCTCTTTGTGGGAGGGCCTGCCTCTCGCGCTAGTCGAAGCTCAGGCTGCAGGACTTCGTTGCGTTATTTCAAGCGTAATCACGAGCGAAGTGGCCATACTTCACCACCAGATAGTTCAACTCCCGATTTCAATGGGCTTAGAGAAATGGGCCATCACAGCCATTGAAGCTATAGATCGCGGACGGTTCGACGCTCAACCGTCCACTGAGGCCATGCAAAAAACCGATTTCACGATTGAGCATGGCTTGTCACTGCTCGTTGATATTTATTCCGCAGGTAGAACAGAAGCTAATGCCCCTGAAGTCTAAGAATCTGACTCCTGTGTTTGCAGCGGTTTGGGTTTGCGTCGCCGTATTCGCAATCTGGCAAACGAGTCTGCGTGATAGTGATGGCGCATCCGCAATCGGCGCCGGTCTTCTTCTCATAACTTCGCTCTTATTCTCCCGCTATCTACTTTACATTCCATTCGCCAGTGGCCCGATGGTTTACCTTATCCTGCTTGGCCTTTTTCATCTCGGCCTAATTGTGCCCTGGGCTTTTGGTATCTACGATATTTCGCGCACTCCTTCTTTTACCCCTTACGGCTTGTCCCGTTCCATTGCTCTTATCGACTATTCCGTGGTTGCTTTCTCCTTGGGAATGTTTTTCGCCTTTACTTCCGTTAAGAAGAGCGTCACTTTGGTGAACCAAACTTCAACTGACACTGAAGATAGGAATGTGTACATCGGTGGTTGCCTCATGCTGGGAGCAGGTATTGCCATGTTCGTCGTGGGGTTGATCGGCCTCGAACCCCTCGCCTATTTCCGTCTCACCTATTCGGAAACCTTTAGACTTCGCGCCGAATCTGATCCGCGATTTTTTGGCTCGGGTATCACCATCGCCTTCATAGGTCTTAGTGTTGCCGCCGCTGGCGCGTCTCGTAGTCGCTTCCGCGTCGTTTCCGCAATCGGTGTGATCTGGCTCGGAGGTTTAATGTATTGGGGCTTTCGCGGACCCGCTTTGATCGCCGCATTAATCGTTTATATCATTGCCAGAAAGAAAGGCCTTCAAGTCCCTCGCTGGATGCCAATTTTGGCCGCATTGGCTCTTTTAATACTCCTGCCAATCCTGCGTGCCGGGCGGGAAATTCCCCTGAACAACCGCCTGGCCAATTTGTCTTTGGATGACTTCAATATTCTTGATGCCCCGGCGGAAATGGGTATGAGCATTCGCCCGCTCGTCGAAACTGTAGATCTTCTGGGGCCAAAAGACTTTCGTCTCGGCAAAACTTACTGGATAGCTGTCAAGGGTATCGTCCCGAATCTGGCTTTGCGTTGGGAAGCATCGTCGACGGAATCGGAATTGGATTTACCTCCGAGTCATTGGATCACCGCGATGGTCGACCCATGGACTTACAAAAATTATGGCGGCTTGGGATTTTCCGCGATCGCAGAGCCATACATGAACTTCGGCGTTCCGGGAGTGATTGCCTATTTTTTTCTACTTTCGTTTTTGCTTATCTACCTTGAACGACTATCAATTCGTAGCGCGTATTCCCTCGCCGCGTGGGCGTTGATCCTTGGACCCTTGCTATGGACCACCAGAAACGACTTCTCAAACTTTTTTCGCCCGGCCGCGTGGGGATTATTAACTCTCGCGGCGGTGAAACTATTCTCTTGAGGGGTATTCCAATTTTTTTAAAAAGCGGTACCCGCGCCTTTCAAAGCTCAATCCCAAGTTAGTGCGAGTCAAACACGTTTAACCGCCGCCAAAACCGCCTTTTGATTACAAGCGAAGGGCATTACTCGGTTTCACCTTCGGGAGCAACTTACACTAGTGGTCCCGCAAAATATGTTTCCTGGTCCCGCTATCTCAACGTATTTGATGACGTATTAGTCTTGGCTCGAGTAACGAGGAGCCAGGGACACGACAATAAAGAGCAACGCGCTGATGGTCATCTCGTTTCCTTCCGACCGCTTCCCGATCACACCGGACCCTGGCAATATCTAAGCGCTCGTCGCCAGGCCCGAATAATCGCGCGACATGCCATTGATAGTTGCGACGCCTACCTTCTGCGCGTACCGGAATCGTAAGCCAGATGGTGTGGTGCGAAATTATCCACGCTAAAAAACCTTACGCATTGGAAGTCATGGGTGATCCCTGGAAGCGCTCAGCCCTGGAACTTGCCGCATACATCCCGCCTATTTTTCGCCGTTTCGTTACCCAGCAGTTAAAACGCATCTGCGCCGGTGCCGTCGCCGTCAACTACGTCACATCCGAAACGCTGCAACAACGTTATCCACCATCAAAAAGCGCGTACGCGGTCGGGTTTTCCGACGTCAGCTTGGAAAATGGAAGCGTTTCCGCAGAGACCGTAAAAGGAAGACATCAGCGCTTCCAAGAGTTACCTTGGAGAGAGTCAAAAACCGGCAGTTCCATCCACATCGGTTTCGTCGGCAGTTTCGCACAGATGTACAAAGGTGCCGATACGCTCCTTCATGCCGCTGCTTTATGCCAAGGCCACCTCAATTTTGAACTCGCAATGGTAGGCGCAGGCCGGTGCCTACCAGAAATGAAAGCTCTCGCCTTGAAGCTCGGCCTCGCAGATCGCGTTGAGTTCCTCGACGAACTTTCGTCCGGACCCTCAATTTTCGAGTTTCTGGATTCTATCGATCTGTTCGTCATGCCTTCTCGCGCGGAAGGCTTGCCCCGTGCGCTTGTCGAGGCCATGTCCCGTGGATGCCCCTGCATCGCAAGCGCAGTGGGAGGAATTCCTGAGGTTCTCGAACCCAGTGATTTGGTGCCTCCTAACTCTCCCGAAGCGTTGGCGAAGCTGATCCTGCAGGTCGCGGCAGATTCCGATCGCTTGCTCGCCATGAGCGCACGCAACCTGGTCAAGGCCGCTCAATTTAGTCCGCAAACGCTAAATGAATCTCGCCGCGCGTTTCTCGAAGAGGTAAAGCGCCGCTCGTCCCTATTGAGTTCCGCTTAACTACAATCCCGCAGCGTGCCCAATGCCGCGTTCCGGCGAATTCTGGCTGCCCTTTTGCAACGGTGCCGACTGCCTCGCTCCGGTACGCACTAGCGCCCGCAACGCAAACTGGTTGTTGAATTGCGCCGTCGTGAAATCCGTAATCATCCCCGCGCGAATCGCCCCATAAATTTCTCGT
>CAVPKZ010000105.1:0-40145 GCA_963705755.1 uncultured Acidobacteriota bacterium
CAAAATCCCTCTCCTGAAAACGGGTAATTGTGTGCCTAACACGGCACGATATTGTCGTCAATACAATTGATTATGTAGTACTCGCGTACTATCGTGAGGCTAGCGTCGAATCACGTTAGGGATTGATTAAGGCCTGGGCGGATGCGGTGCGCGGGCGGGAGAGAATGAAAAAGAATTATGTGTTGGTGACGCTGTCGAACGGCAACGCCACCTGCCAGTGAGAAAAAATGTAGTTCATCACTTTTTGCTTTTATGTACTTTCGCTCGAATACCGGCAGGCGCTTTCCTCTTCAATTTGCTCTGATTGTACTCAACGGCGGCACGGACGAGATTTTTTAGAGCACGCTGATTAATTTTATCGCCCTCGAAAAGATCGATCGCTCGCCACGCGTTGCCTCCGAGGCCCGCGTTGAAGAGCTTGTCAGGATCCGGGAGCCTCGCCCCCTGGGAAAAGGTAACCTTCACCTTGTCTTTGTGGGCGTTGGCGACCGCGATCATTCCGTCGCGAGACCACACGGGGCTTCCCATCCACTTCCATTCCTCGATGATCTCCCGGTCGGCCTCAAGGAAGCTCTTGCGGATGCTGGCGAGCGTTTTGCCGCGCCAGTCCGTGAGTTCTGCGATCAGCTGGTCGATACGTTCCGATGGATTCATTGGATATTTATACCTCCAATTTTTGTCCGGTTGTAATCCCGGAGTTCTGTTCTTAGAAAAGAATCGTCGAACGACGTGGCCTTTCCACATCCATAATCCCGAAAGGAGGAACAGGGAAGAAGACGAATCGAACGTGGGGGCATAGTATCGAGTGTCCGAAGGTGAATCATAAATGTAACCGATATCGGAATGCCGAAGACGATATGAATCCAGCGAAAAATCGAACGTTCGGTGGCTTCTTTCATGATTCATTTCCTCCTTATCGGAGATTTACTCTGGTCGAACTTCATTGTCTCATGAGCCCGGATGCGGCCGATGGGAGTTTCTATCCCGAACGCTCACTCCGCACCCCCCCCCCTCTCACCCCACCGCTCGAGCAGGCGATCCAGAACGTCGAAGATAGATGTGCCAGCCCGCGGCAGCACCCATGCGAGATGAACCAGCGATCGATGTTGTGCCACAGGGTGAGGCGCGTGCCGCGACCCAAGGCTTCGAGTTCCCACCGGATATCGGCCCGTACTCAAGTAGCTTGGGAGCGTCGGCTCGCGTCACTGTTGTTTCTAGCGGCGTGGGCGTTCCCACCCAGGTGAGCTTCGCCGTTCCAACCGTACCCAGGCTCCCATCGGCTTCAAAGGGAGCCCACTCGCGCAGATGCGCCGGATCGGTAAGCGCCTGCCAGACTTTTTCCGGCGAGTGGCGCAGTTCTCTGACTAGAATGAGCGTCCACTTCTCTCCGTCCTTTCGTACCTGCGCGCCGCTGGCCGGACCCGGTGTGTACTGCTCGCGATCGCTCACCTTCTTCTCCTTAGCGTGAATAGCGTGCCAGCTGGGTGAGCTGAATGAGGTTGCCGCAGGTGTCGTTCAGCATCGCAATGGTCGATGCGGTCACGTCGGTGGGCGGCATCGTGAACTCGGCGCCGCGGGCCTTGATCCGCTCGTAGTCGCCTTTGATGTCGTCGGTGAAGAACATGGCCGCGGGCTGGTCCTGTTGAAACATCGCCTGCTGATACGCTTTGGCCGCGGGATTGTTGTTCAGCGCCAGCTGCAGCTCAGTGCCGTACGGCTCCTCGGGCGAGGCCACGGTCAGCCAGCGATATGGGCCCTGACTGAAATCGGCCTTCTTGGCAAAGCCCAGTACCTCGGTATAGAAACGCAGGGCCTTTTCCTGGTCGTCCACGTATACGCTGGTCATTTTGATTTTCATTTCGATTCTCCTTTGTCACGTTCGCGGTTTGCGCCGCGTCGTCTTCTCCTCGTCTTCCTTTTCGTTGGTGTTATGATTGATCCATGCGGTCGAGGTGGCGTTCGAGAGCATCCAGGTGAGCGGACCAGAACCGACGGAACTGAGCCAGCCAGGCATCCACCTCTTGAAGTGGTTCAGGTTTCAGCCGGTAGAGACGGCGCTGTGCGTCCACCGTGGATTCCACGAAACCGGCCTCGCGCAGCACCCGCAGGTGCTTTGATACAGTCGGCTGCGGCATACGAAGCTGACGCTCGATCTCTCCCACCGACTGTTGTGAAGAGACCAGGAGGCTCAGTATGGCGCGACGGTTCGGCTCCGCAATGATTTCGAAGACGGATTCCATGACCTTCATATACTCCAAAGAGCATATACGTGTCAAGGTATATTCAAAGGAGGACTTGGCCGCTCGGAGCCCGGCATGTCCACGGCGAATGCGATTATCGTGATTTTGAAGTGGACACGAGGCGAGCAGGAATGCCGAAGAGGAAGGTTGTGGAGAGGGTGACTAGGAGTGTTGTTCTTTAACGGATTCTGACTGCCAATTTTTGGGGTGGCGGCGGCGCCACTCGGCGGTGGCCTCTTTTAGCTGAAGGGCGTAAATACGGAGGGGCGGCTTACCCAAGTTGGCCCTTGCGGTGGTCAGGTGGCGTGCGGCTTGACCGAACTCACACAGCTTTACGTCGTCCATCTTGCGCAGCTGGGCGCGAAGTTCGTCAACGTCAAAAACTGCCTGGACGGCTGATTGCATTACAGGAATTTTAGCAGCCAGTGGTAATGGCGCAAGGCGAAATTAGTTTCGCATATAAAATCCTGTGCAAAACATAGGCGGCGACGGCCACGGAAGGGCAAGTTCCCTTCCCTGTTGCTCGCTGACTTCCTGTCGAAGGATTGCGTCGTGGGGCCAAAATGGCGCCAAATTAGAAAGAATCTGGCTTGTGAAAATGGCCTGGAGTATGGGTTCGGCCTATATGATTTGGCATGGAAAATGAGGGGCATCGAGCGACGTGGAAGACCTTGCTGGCGTTCGGGATTATTTATTTTGTGTGGGGATCGACATTTCTGGCGATTCGGGTGGGAGTGCGAGAGGTTCCGCCACTGATTCTGGCAGCGATGCGGTTTTTTGTGGCGGGGATTGTTCTTTATGGTTGGATGATTGCGCGAGGCGAACGTTCACCGAGCGGGCGGGAGTGGCGGTCAGCGACTTTACTTGGGCTGGTGATCTTCGTTTTGGATTACGGGCTGCTTTTCTGGGCGGAGCAACGGGTGCCTTCGGGGATTGCCGCAGTAATGCTGGCGATGATTCCGGCGTTCATGGCGCTATCGGAAATTATTTTTCTGCGGACGCAGATACTCACGGTGCGATTGGTGGTGGCGCTTTTGATCGGGATTGGGGGAGTGGCAGTGCTGATGAGCCGCTCGCTGAACCTTGGCGGAGCGCCGATTGATAAGAGGGGCGCGGCGGCGCTGATCTTTGCGTCGATGAGTTGGTCGGTTGCGTCGGCGCTTACGCGCAAACTGACGTCGCCGAAATCGAAAGTCATGAGCTCGGGAGCACAGATGCTTGCCGGAGGAGTATTGCTGGCGATTACGGGTGCGGCGCTGGGGGAATTCCGCAATTTTCATCCCTGGAGCGTGTCACGCGAAGTGTGGTTCGCGCTGCTGTACCTGATTGTGGCGGGATCTATTGTGGGCTTTACCGCTTACGTGTGGCTGATTCATCACGAATCACCGACCAAAGTGGGGACGTACGCTTATGTGAATCCGATTGTGGCGGTGCTGGTTGGTTATTTCTTTGGAGGCGAAGCGCTGAGCTTGCGCACGATTCTGGGGACGATGTTTGTGTTGATCAGCGTGGTGGTGATCACGACCACACGGGCGAAGAAGCCGGTGGCGGAATCGTAACAGCGACATAAATTTCAGGAGTCAGGCGCCGAACTAGTTCCGGTCGGAAGTTTCCTTAAGCTAAGGAAATTCCAAGACCCACCCTGAAAATCGAGGGTGGGGCACTCTGCACATTATTTTGAGTTGTGATGTGGGGCGAGCTCACGGTTAGCGTGATCTGTCAGAAGCCGAAGGCGCGCGCGAGCCAGATGCCGAGAGCTGCGTAAAGGCCGGCGATCCAATCGTCGGCCATGATGCCCAAGCCGCCGGGAAGGGACTCTGCTTGTCGCGCGGGAAATGGTTTCCAGATGTCGAACAGGCGAAAGAGGATGAAACCGAGCAACAAATATTTCCAGCCAAGGGGCGACTGGTAGGTGATGAAGCCGAGCTTGGGTGGGGCCCAGGAATTTGTTGTTCTCCACCACACCGGGAAGGCGGACCCGAGCAGGAGTGCGAGGTGTTGGCCGGATACTTCGTCGACGACCACGCGTTGAGGATCTTTTTGTTGCCAGTAGCGGCTGGCGCGGCTGGCGGTCCAGAGACCTGCCACGGCGACGACAACAGCGATCACACACTGAATGATCAAGAGGAAATCGAGCTGTGTCCCGCTAACGGTAATGATCTGGAAAATATCCAAACCCACAGCGGTTAGCACTTGATAGACGGATAGTGCGAGAGCCACGCCAGCCAGAGATCCGAAAGTGCCAGGAGCGACGGGAATGTAGCCGAGGCCGCATGCGGTGGCGATGAACAAGGAGAGGTACGGCTTGCGTGATGATGATGCGGCTGTGGGCTCAAGTCTGTTTTTCGGCGGCGTCTCCATGGCGCAATAGAGAGTAACTCAGAAAAGCGGCAGTACTGTAATGCGACCTTCTTTAGCAGGCTGTCTTGTGGGTCGCGACTTCACTGCCGATGATTTTGAAAAAAAGTCGGGGATGCACGAGTCGTTTGACAGCGCCTATGGATTTTTCATGTAGTGATCGAAATAGGCGATGGAGTCTTTGACGATTTGCAGTTGCACGGGATTGGGGCGGTAGACTCCGTCGGGGTCACGTTTGACGAAGATGAAGCCGTGTTCGTCATCATCGTAGGATTTCCATTGCACGTCTTTGCCGGCTTCCTGAAGAAGCTCGTAATTTAGTCTGAAGATGTCCTGATGGTGGTCGCGATCGCGGCCTTGGATGAAGATAGGCGTCTTGATGGCGTTGATGCGGGACATGGCGACGGACATGTCGATGCGGCCGCGCAATTCCTGGACTGCTTTGCGTTGCATCTCTGCGGTGTTCTCTTTCATGGTTTCCGGAGGAGGAGGCGCGTTGGGGTCGCGCGGCTGAGGTTTCCTGGCGAGAAAATCGATGGAGGCGGGTTCAGAGGCGATTCCGGCGCGAAGGCCGTCGTATTCAGAGGCGATTTTCATTAGCATTTCGCCGCCGTGGCTGAGGCCGAGATAGCCGACTCGATTGGGATCAACGTATGGAAGGGTTTTCACGAATTGGATGATTGAGATAGCGTCTTCATATTCGAAGGGGCCGCGATTGAAGATTTGGCGACCTTCCTGCTTCCCTTCCACGAGGGGCGTGCCGTAGCCTTCTTTTATTTCGGCGCGGTAGCGCGTCCAGGCTACTGCGTAGCCGGCTTTGAGGAATTGTTCGAGAGTCCAGTCGCCGTTCTTGGTCCACTCGCGAATCCATGGGACGCCGAGGCCGCCGTTCATGTGGGCGAACAAGATGATTGGGAAGGGGCCGTTGCCTGGCGGCTTTCGGAGGCCGATCGGTGCGTACAGGCCGTCTCTGGTTTCGACGTAGATCAGATGCATGGGGATGCCGGAGCCTTTGACGGGCTCGGTTACGTCGGTGACGGGACCTTTGACGGGTTGAGTGAAGAAAATGTGATCAGGGTCGATGCTGGCATTGGGGCTGGCATTCGCGGGGGATTGCTGAGCGAATGCAGTTGTTGCGGTCAACAAAAAGAGAAATACAATTCGAAGGATCACGCGGGTGAGGCTCCTACGGGTGTAATGTGTGTGCGAAAACAGATTGCCAGTTGGACGTAAAAGCGACTGCGCTAGAGTTTGTTTCATAGTGGATGAAGGGTTATATCACAAGCTGTGCGAAGGTATCGAGTTGATGTGGATTGGCGATTTGATTTGTAGTGATGCGGAATAATTTCGGGGGAAGTGCAAGACCGGAAAGGGCAAGACCCACCCTAAAAATCGAGGGTGGGGCACCCTCCGCGTTTTTTTGATTTGTTATAAATCGGAAGCAAATCAGCGGGAGGAATTGTGATGATAAATAATTTGAGAAATTGGGCGGGGGGAGCGCTGGGAGTTATTTTGTTGGGGGCTGCGGCGTGGGCACAGCAAGTGCCGGCGGCGCTGCAACCACCTGACAACGAGCAATTGGTGGCGCGAGTGCACGCCAAGGGAGATCAAGTTTATTCGTGCAAGGTGGATGGGGCACAAGTGGGGTGGACGCTGAAGGCTCCGGATGCGCAGCTGTTTGACAAGGACGGGAAAGCGTTTGGGAAACATTTTGCGGGACCGTCCTGGGAAGCAAGCGACGGGAGCCGGGTGGTGGGAAAAGCTGCGGCAAATGTAGCTTCGCCTGACGCGGACTCAATTCCGTGGTTGCTGGTGAAGGTGGTGAGCCACGCGGGAGACGGCGTGCTAGCGCGAGTTACTTCTATTCAGCGAATTAATACCAAAGGCGGCAAAGCGCCGGCATCGGGGTGTGATGCTGGGCATGCGGGGCAGGAAGTGCGTGCGGCGTACTCCGCAGATTATCTATTTTTGCGCCCAAATAAATAAATGGGATTTCATTACGCAGTTTTGTAAAGGGTACGGACGTGCCGGGACCGGCTTCAGGGGCTGAAGCCGCGACCTACAAAGCTTACAGCGCGCAGACCGTGCGGCTCGTAAATCATGAACTGCTGCGCGAGAGTGTGATAAATTCGCGGACCGCGGGGTGTGGACAAAATGAATTACTTGATGCGGTTGGTTTCATTGGCGGGTGGGGCATTATTTGCCGCGGCGACGGTGATTGGGCAGACAGCGGCAGAGGCACCCTCGAAGTATCTGGTGACCGAGGGCGACTATGTCGCGCACGACTTCAAGTTCAAATCGGGGGAACAACTTCCAGAGCTGCGGTTGCACTACCGGACGCTAGGGAAGTTAGCGCGCGATGCGCAAGGACGCGCCACGAATGCGGTGTTGATCCTGCACGGAACTGGGGGTTCGGGGCAGCAATTTTTGCAACCGCAATTTGCGGGCGAATTGTTTGGTCCGGGGCAACTTCTGGACATCAACCGCTACTTTATTATTCTGCCAGACGGAATTGGACATGGGAAATCTTCGAAGCCCCGCGATGGAATGCATGCGCACTTTCCTTCGTATGACTACGACGACATGGTGGCTGCTCAGCATGTGCTTCTTACGGAAGGGCTGAAGATACAGCACCTGCGATTGATCTTTGGTACATCGATGGGCTGCATGCATTCGTTTGTTTGGGGGGAAACGTACCCGGAGTTTGCGGACGCATTGATGCCCATGGCGTGCTTGCCAGTGCAAATTGCGGGGCGCAATCGCGTGTGGCGCAAGATGTTGATGGATGCTATTCGCAAGGACCCGGCGTGGATGGGCGGCGAGTACAAGGAAGAGCCTGCACAAGGGCTGCGGACCGCGGAAGATAATCTAGTAATTGCAGGTAGCGCGCCGCTGGTGATGCAGAAGACGCTGCCCACTCGCGATGCGGCGGACAAATATGTGGAAGATGCGGAGAAGCGCGCCAGTACGCTGGATGCGAATGATTTGCTTTATCAGGTGAACGCGTCACGAAATTACGATCCTTCGGCGCAACTGGAGAAGATCACAGTTGCAGTGATGTGGATTAATTCCGCTGACGATTTCATTAATCCTCCCGAGTTGGGGATCGCGGAGAAGGAAAGCAAGCGACTGAAGAACGGGACTTTTGTGCTGCTTCCAATAAGCGAGCTGACGCACGGGCATGGCACGCACACGTGGGCGGTAGCCTGGAAATCCTATTTAAAGCAACTGTTGGAGAAGACGGCGCATTAACGGGTTACATCTGCGAAGTATTCGATGATCAGCGCTTCAATCAGCCGCTAATTACGCGGAAGATACGGAAGATTTATCAGCAGATTTATCGAAGGAGTTAAGGGCGACGGTCTCGTCGTCGAAGATCTCGAAAACGGTGTACAGCCTGGTCATTTGCAACAGGTCCTGAACTTTCTTGGTGAGGTATACGAGCTTTAGTTCCCCGCCGTCGTTGCGGACGCTGGTGAAGGAGCTGACCAGCGAACCCAAGCCCGCGCTGTCGATGTAATCGACATCGGCGAGATTTAAAAGGATTTTCTTTCGGCCTTTGCCGAGGAGGTCGCGAACTACATCGCGAACCGCGGCAGAACCTTCGCCTAGTTCAATGCGGCCGTTGATTTGTACAACTTCCACGCAATCTATGAGTCGGGTGACTAACTTCATCGGGGATCTCCCAAGATATCCATCGGTCAAAAATGCTCACAGCTATCATTGTGGAGCCATGTTCGCCCGAAAGGCAATGCCCCACTGTGACTGGACCTTCAGAACGGCCCATAACTAAAGTACTAGATATTACCGTGCCGGCTCACCATTTTAGGTGAGTACGTCCGCGCTATAGCCGCGCATTGTGACGTAGCGCAGAATCTCTTTGGGTGTTGGCCAGCCAGAGTAACAACTGGGTAGCGGAGCGGAGAAAGAGTCATCGAACCTCAACAGAAAGATCTGCGAAATTATCCTCGCATACTGGCGCCGAAGCAGTTGGTTGTGGCGTGGCGGTCAGGTGAACAGTGTGGTGCATCTCGCCTGGGCACGGTTGGACTGGGGGGATATTTTGAAAACTCCCAAACCGCCAGCTGCCGGTTCCACGGTCGAACTGGTGATTCAGGTGTCGCCGGGTACACCCGGCACGGATGTTCGAACCCGGGCGGTCGTTTACAACGTGAAACCGGGAGAGGGCATGGGTGTGAAATTTGTGCAGATGCGCGTAGAGGACCGCTTACGTCTAAATCAATTTTTGCACGCGCACATGAACAAGAGTGCCTAGAGATCAGGGGAATCGTCAGTTGAAGATTGGCGACACGATTTCAGCGGTAATCAAATCCACAGAAGTGATGTTGGAGAAGAAATAGCCGGCTGAAAGTCACGCGTTTAGACCGTGGCTTTATCTCGCAGGCCCACGAATAGATAGCCGGCACCTTTGCAGCTGGGGCATTCTTTATTGCGGTAATATCCGGTGGCTTGACAGTGGGTACATTCGATCCAGTCAGACGGTTTGGCGGCAATCGCGTTAGTGCCACTGCAACGTTGTTCAGCGATAGTTTTGCTGCAACGACCGTTTGCGACCCTCATGTTGTAACCAACGCCACCACAGTCTGTACAACTCGTAACAGGCAGGTCTCGCTTCATTTCTAGATGATACGCTTTACCGGTGCGATCACCTATCGCTATGCCTGGAGTTCAACGATTCCGCAACGAGGGTTAGCTGAGGTGGGAATTAAGTAGGTTTAGAGTAGCGTTGAAGCATTTCTAGGCAGGAGCCGGATGGGAAGTGTAATTCGCATTGGTTTTTGAGCACGAAAGCGGGCCCGCGGCGCCCTACGAAGAGTCCACCGGCAGGAAGACCACGATGTGGATTCCGGGACGAGCAGAGGTGTCAGACCAGTAGCACGGAAAACCTCAAGGCGACATGCCGGCGGGAGCCACTTCACTATAGAGTTCCGCAGCGATGAGCCTGGCCCAGAAGATTTGCGTCTTACCTTGGCGTGCGGAAGGCTTCACATTGCGCGCCAGGAAGACATGAAAAATGTTGTAAGCCAGGAAGGCCACCAGCAAAAAGCATTCGATTGCGCCGGGATCATGCTTGAACACATGATCGGAGTGCCATTCGTTGGCCAACTCGTTGAAGCCATAATTCTCGATATCCCATCGCTGGTGCCCCAAATGGACGATGCGATCGACGGGAACTTGGGCAGACGGTAGCGTGGTCGCCCAGATCCAGTCACTCTTTGTGGATCGTCCTGCTGGTCGAGTTGTCGGCGAACCGTGTAGATCTCCTGGGAACGAACGACGCGCACCGGGGCCTGCACCTGGGGCCAGGAGAGCAAGTCTGGAAAATCCCACCATTTGCACTGGCGGGATCGATAGCTACCCGGCTGAGGCGCCACATGGTTGAATAATCCAACCACGTCCTGATAGAGACTGCGGCGTTCCTCTTTGAGAACCACCAGAGCGTGTTTGCCGCGAGCGAGCAGAAAGTTGAAAAACGGCGCCTTGGCGTAAAGCGCGTCGGCGAGCACCAAATCGAAGGCCCGCGGATAGGCCGGAATCACGCGCGCCAATAAACGCAGGCCCTTTCCACTTCATCCTCTCCGGGCCGCTGCGGCTCATGATCCAAGAGCAAGCGCACCGCTCTCGTCCCGGCAGTGCACCGGGCAGCAACAGCAACGTAACCTGCCGATGATAAAACTGGATGCGATCGCCTTCCGCACCATGAATGGTTCGCTGCAAACAGCCAGAACAATGACGCAGGTAGCTGGCGTGGCTTTCGTGACCGTCGAGAACGACCACTCCCAAGCCGTAGATATCCGGCAAGGCTTTATTCCGTTTCAGACACTCGTAAACGTCGTGAATCCCTTGCCGCAGCCCATTGGCATCAAGCAGAGCATGGACGCGTCCCAGAGTGTCTGCGCTGAAGGCCCGCTCTCCGAGCCAACGCTGCCAGAAGCGGGCCCGGCCGACCTGTTCCCAAGCGTTGCTGCTGCCCATCCTGGCCCAAAACAACACTAGCGACGATTTCACCACCGCTGCGGTGGAAATGCGCGGTTTCTCTCTTCGATCGGAAACCAGTGTGACAATGTCTTTGGAGAGTTGAAAGATCTTTTCCGAATAAGCGATCAGGCGACGAAGAACGATTATCGTTTCTTTTCCTGAAGCCGCTTCCATTCCAACTCGGAAACTTCCTCAATCAGTTCCTGCATCAGGTGATAGTCGTTAACGGCTTGGCGAACGCGTTGCTGCCAGGCTTTTGGGACACAGATCTGGCGAAGCTTCCCCGCTTGGCTCTGCACCAGGTACAAAGACTTATGCAGTTCCCCTCGGGCGCAACGGCAATTCGCCTTGCCACAGGTGCCCGAACGTTCCGAGAGAGTGCCACGAAGAAACCATTGACCGGAGGAAAGCTGCGCAATGCGGGAACGGAAGTTGCGCTCAATGGCCGAGAGTTTGGTGCGGTTCAGAGCGTTGTTCATACCTTATACATAGTATATATACAAGATGAGCAAAAACACAATGCGAATTTGCTCTCTGAGCGTACCCCGGCTAAAACATGAATGGAATCAAACAGTTTGGTCGGTTAACAATCTTCGTTGCGGAACCGCTGCCTGGAGTTGTTTTGCGGCGGCATAAAAAAAGAGGCGCGCGGGAGACTCGCGCGCGCCGTTCTTTCTTACAGCTTAATCTTTCGTATACCTCAGGGATCACCTCCTTAGTCAACTGGAGTGTCGACTGATTCGATTATAAAATTATATTTGAAGAGTTCAAGGGCTAAGTTGTACCGTTTCGAGCGTCAGTTGTAGGCCGCGGGATTTTCGAGAAGGAGGGAACGATGGGGAATGTGCGACGGAAAAAGAGGAAAGCTGGCAGATCCGCGAGTAAAGGCATTCGTGCGGCGGGTAAGGATACGCGCGTCGCGAGCCGGGTTAAGCAAGCGCCGGCCAGGGGCAAGGGTAGTCCGAAAAATGTGGACGAATATATTGCGGCGGCGCCGGAACCAGCGCGGAGCAGATTGAAGGAGATGCGCGCGGCGATTCGGTCGGCGGTACCCGCGGAAGCTGTGGAGATAATCAGCTACCAGATTCCGGCGTTCAAGACGAAGAAGGTGCTGGTGTGGTACGCGGGGTTTTCGAAGCATTGCAGCTTGTTCCCTACCGCGTCGGTGATTGAGGAGTTTAGAGATGAGCTTGCGGGATTTACGGTGTCGAAGGGGACGGTCCAGTTTCCGATAGAGCAAGCGTTGCCGACAGGATTGATTAAGAAATTGGTGGAGGCGCGCGTGGCGCGAGCCTGAATTGCGAGGAGACATATTGGCTCTTGTGCTGGGCCAATGAGTGGTAGAATTGGCTCAGGGTGAGAGACAATGCTTCCTCTTCATCTTCAATCTGAGAGTCACGTTCCCCTATATATACAACTGCGCGACCAACTGCGGGCGCTGGTGCATGCGGGCGATTTGCGGCATGGCGACAGGATTCCGGCGAGCCGGGAGCTGGCGAATATGCTGGGGGTGCATCGCACTACGGTGGCGAATGCTTATGCCGAACTGGAATCGGAGGGGATTGATACAAGGGCATGTGGGGCGCGGGACGTTTATTAAAAGGAATGGGAATGGGTTGAAGATTACGCCCCCTGCCCCGCCGGTTCTGAATGGCAACCAGGGGATACGGTGGGAGCTGCTGTTTGCGGATGAGCGCGGCGAAGAAGTGTTGAGCCGGTTGACGGCGAGCGCGCCGATGGATGCGTTGTCGTTTGTGATGGCGCGGCCGGCGCAGGAATTTTTCCCTGTTGATGAATTGCAACACTGCGTGAATGCGGTGCTGCGGAATGAAGCGACGGACGTGTTGAATCTTGGGCCGTCGGATGGATACGCGCCGCTGAAATTGGCGTTGCTGGAGATGTTGGGACGCGAAGGGATTGCGGCTAAAGACGAGAATTTGCTGATCACGGATGGATGCCAGCAGTCGCTAGATTTAATCAGCAAGGCTTTTGTGCGGCCGGGCGATTCGGTGATCCTGGAGAATCCTACTTATCCGGGGGCGGTGGCGATTTTTCATGGGGCGCGGGCGCGGTGCCTGGCGGTGCCGGTGAAGACGCACGCGGAACCGAACAGCGAGCTGGGCGTGGACGTGGAGGCGCTGGAAGCGACGCTGGCGGCTAATCGCGTGAAGCTGATTATTCTGACGCCGGATTTTCATAATCCGACGGGGACGTCGATGTCGCTGGCGGCGCGGCGAAGAGTTTTGGAATTGGCGGCACGGCATCAGGTGCCGGTGGTCGAGGATCATATTTATGCGCGGCTGCATTTGCGGGAAGAGCGGGTGCCTTCGCTGAAGCAACTGGACCGCGCGAATCTGGTGATTCATATTGACAGCTTCGCGAAGGTGGCATTTCCGGGGTTGCGTGTGGGGTGGATTGTGGCGCCGGTGGCGGCGGTGGAGCGGTTGCGACTGGTGAAGCAGACGACTGACCTGCACACCGACCAACTGGCGCAAGCAACGCTGGCGGAGTTTTTGCGGCGCGGACTCTTTACAAAACATTTGGCGAAAATGCGGAAGGTTTATTCGGCGCGGCTGGAGGCGCTGGACCAGGCGCTGCGAAAGCACATGCCGGACGGGACGCGCTGGACACGTCCGGAAGGCGGGATGTGTTTGTGGCTGGAGCTGCCGCCGGGGTTTGATGCCAGCGAGCTACTGATTCACGTGAAAGAGCGGGGCGTGCTGTTCGCGCCAGGGCGATATTTTTATGTGCAAAATCCGCTGCCGAATACGTTGCGGCTAGGATTTGCGAGCCTGGATGAAAAACAGATCGCGCGGGGAGTGATGACGCTGGCGGAGATGTTGAAGGTGGAAATGCGCAAGAGACAACGCGGGGTGCGACGCGCGGAACGCAGCCGTGTGGCGTTGGTCTGATCATTTTATTAAAGGAAGGTTCGGGATAATTTGAGCGACGAGATAACTTTGGCGCCAAATCCGGAGAATAAATGTTTCGGATGCGGCGGGGCTAATGATGGCGGGATGAAGTTGACGTTTACCCAGGATAATGTCGCGCGAAAGATTGTCGGACGATTTGTTCTGGGGCCACGGTATCAGGGTGGGGGCGGCATGGGGCACGGCGGAATTATCGCTACCCTGCTCGATGAGGCGATGGGGAAAGTTTGCAGGTTTCGCGAGGCGCGGGCGGTGACGGCGGAGATGTCGATTCAATTTTTAAAGCCGGTGCGCGTGGATGAGGAAATCATCGTGGAAGCGCATGAAACGAATTTTGTGGGGCGAAATATTTTTCAGAGTGGGGAGATACGGAATGGCGCGGGTGATGTTTTGGCACGCGGGACAGCAAGATTTGTAATTCTTAGAAGTTAGAGGTTCGAGTTTGAGGTTCGAAGATTCAAAGGCGAGATTCAAAAAACTTTGATAGGCCGATTGTTATGGGATGGCCATCTAAATTATTGGAGTGAGAGGAGAAGGTTTATGGACGCGAAAAAAGTGAATGGTAGCGCCAACGGAAACGCCGGGCCTAAGGAATGGCGGGTGAAGGTGGGGCTGGCGGAGATGTTGAAAGGTGGCGTGATCATGGATGTCACGACTGCCGATCAGGCGAGGATCGCTGAAAAGGCCGGCGCCTGCGCGGTGATGGCGCTGGAACGAGTGCCCTCGGACATTCGCAAAGAGGGCGGCGTGGCGCGCATGGCGTCCATCAAAGTGATTCGCGAGATTATGGCTACCGTGACGATTCCGGTGATGGCCAAGGTGCGCATTGGGCACTTTGCCGAAGCGGATGTGTTGCAGGCGCTGGAAGTGGATTTTATTGACGAGAGCGAAGTGCTGACGCCTGCTGACGAGGAGAATCACATCTGGAAACACGATTACCGCGTGCCATTTGTGTGTGGCGCGAGGAATCTTGGCGAAGCGCTGCGGCGAATTGCGGAAGGCGCGGCGATGATTCGCACCAAGGGCGAAGCGGGATCGGGCAACGTGGTGGAAGCAGTGCGGCACATGCGCACGATCGTTGCGCAGATGAAGAAATTGACCACGCTGCGCGATGACGAATTAATGCATGAGGCTAAGGAGCTGGGAGCGCCGTTGGATTTGATTCGGCAGATTGCGAAGACCGGGAAATTGCCGGTGCCGAATTTTTCGGCGGGCGGTATTGCTACTCCGGCGGACGCGGCGCTGGTTCGGCAGTTGGGTGCTGAGGCGGTGTTCGTGGGCTCCGGGATTTTCAAGTCGAGTGACCCGGAGGCGCGCGCGAAGGCGGTGGTTAAAGCGACCACGCACTTTGACGATCCCAAGGCGGTGCTCGAAGCGCACGAAGAATTGGGCGAGGCGATGAAGGGTTTGGACATTCGACAGATGGAAGAAAAAGACATGATGTCTACGCGCGGGTGGTAAGGCGCGTTGGCGACGGGCAATAGAACTTTTCCATCAAGGATCAGAGAGTGAAGATTGGGGTTCTGGCGGTTCAGGGTGATTTTGCGGCGCATGCGGCGATGCTGGAGGGCCTGGGCATAGAGACGGTGGAAGTGCGCACGCCCGCGGACCTGGAAGGATGCGCCGGGCTGATTCTTCCTGGCGGCGAAAGCACTACGCAATTGCAATTTTTGCAGGAAGAGGGACTCGCCGAAACGATCAAGAAATTCGTGGCCGATGGACATGCGGTGTTTGGGACCTGCGCGGGGGCGATTTTGCTGGCGAGCGACGTGGAGAATCCTAAGCAGGAATCGCTGGGATTGCTGGACATGACGGTTTTGCGCAACGGCTACGGGCGGCAGATTGCGAGCGATGTTTTTTCCGCAAAATCGACGCTGAAGGATGAACCGTTGGAGATGGTTTTCATTCGAGCGCCAATCATAGAGCGCACCGGTCCGGGGATTGAGATTCTGGCGAAACATGCGGGAAAGCCGGCGATCGTGCAAAAGGGACGGTTGCTGGCTACGACATTTCATCCGGAGCTGACTTCTGATACCACGGTGCATGAATATTTTCTGAAACTTGCCGCAGAGTCCGATTCCAGTAAAAAGAACGGCACTAAGGTAAAAGCAGCTAAACCGGAGCGCAGCAAACGCCAATTGACGACCGCAAAGTCTTCCAGGTGAAGAATCCCGCAACACAACCGACGTCAAAAGAAAAATCCAACCGGAAGAAAGTGCTTTTTATTTGTCTGGGCAATGCTTGCCGCAGTCCCATGGCGGAATCGATTGCACGACGTGATGCCAGGGACGTGATCGAAGCCTGTAGCGCCGGGCTTACGCCGCTAGGATTTGTGCCGGTGCTTACGATGCAGACATTGGCGACGAACAGCTATTCCATCGAGAGTCTTTGTTCGAAGCCGATCTCGCGCGTGGTGTGGGATGAAGCGGATATCGTGATAAACATGAGCGGCGTACCTAAGCAGCTTGCGTTTGTCGAGTACGGGAAAGTGGAAGACTGGGAGGTGCAGGATCCTTATGGCAGCGATCAGGTTCTTTATCAGACAATCTATGAAGACATACAGCGGAAGGTTGCGCAGCTGGCGGAGCGTTTGAGAGGCGCGGTGCCGAAGGGCATAGTGGCAAAATCGGGCGGCGAAGTTATTGGGGATCAAGGGAAATAAATGCGGCGGGATAAAACCAGCGTATCGCAGGAAGATTACCTGAAGTCGATCTGGGAGATGCTCGAAGAAGCCCAGACGCCGATCAGTGCGCGCTTGGCTGAGGATCTGCGGGTTACGCCACCGGCGGTGACGGCCGCATTGAAGCGCATGACGCGCGACGGGCATGTGCGCGTGGAGCGCAGCGGGCGTATTGACCTGACGCGCAAGGGGCGCGCGGTGGCGGAGCGGCTGGCGTTGCGGCATCAACTTGCGGAGATGTTGCTTACGGAAGTGATCGGATTGTCGTGGGCCAAAGCGCACGATGAAGCGGAGCGCATGGAGCATGCCATTTCTCCGGAGGTGGAGGCGCTGCTGCTAAAGCGTTTTGGAAACAAGAAGAGTTGCCCTCATGGAGTGCCGATGCGCGGGGGAATTGCCAAGCTGCGACAACATGGCGCGGTGCTGCTGGCTGAATTGCGGGCGGCGGAGTCTGGGGAAATTGTTTGCGTGTATGAGAAGGACCGGCAATTCCTGGAGTTTCTGGAGGGGTTGCATTTGCGGCCTGCGACGAGGGTCGATGTTTTGAAGCGCGAGTACGACGAAACCATGACGCTGCGCGCGAACAATAAGAAGCTGCACCTTGGGAAGCCTGCCACTTCGCGGATCTGGGTGCGACGCCTGCCTGCCTGATTTGCACGCGTGGCCTCTATAGGCCCTTGCAAAATTTATCCTAGCGCACTAGCTTAGTACTCTCGCTCGGAATTACGGTGACGTATTTGGAAGGGCGTCAGGCAGCGGAAGCTAACCGTTTGTTTTCGATCTTCACCAAGAGAGTGGTCAGGTCTTTGCGAGTGAAGGTCCACTGGAAGGGAGAAGCGGTTTCCTCGTATCGCCGCCCGAAGGCTAGCAGCCGCTGTTCGAGCTCAGTGAGGGATTTGAAGTGGTTGGGCGTGAGTACCTTCCTCTGAACAATGGAGAAGTAAATCTCAATCTGATTGAGCCAGCTAGCGTGGACGGGGGTGTGCACGAGGACCACGTTGGGCCATTGCGAGCGCAGGCGGTCGACCGCCTTTTGGCCGCGATGGGCGGAACAGTTGTCCATGATCCAGAAAACGCGACGTGCCGACTGGTAGGGTTCTCGGCTCATGACTTCTCCAATCAGGCGATCGACCGGGGCAATGCCGGTTTTCTTTTCGCAGCGGCCGAACACCTTGGCCCGATGCACGTCCCACGCCGCCAGATAGGTCCATGCGCCTTCACGGAAATATTCGTGTTCGACTCTGGTGGAACGACCTGGTGCGGGAGATAGCGTCGGCTGCTTGCGGCGACGGGCTTGGATACTGCTTTTTTCGTCTGCCGAGATGACGAACTCACGCGCACTTAGCGGGCGCCCCTGCCAAAAGCGATCATACAGATCGAGGATACGCCCAGCCTTGGCCGCAAAATCTGGGTCGCGTGGGAAGATCCAACTGCGATGTCGCCAAGGGCGGAGCGCATCGGCGCTGAGCCAGCGCCACAGGGTGGCCCCGCTAATCTCAGCTACCAGTCCCTGTGTGATTACTTCGCGCCGAATCTCGGAAAGAGAAAGTCGCGAGAGCGGTAGCTGCAAGCGATGTGGGAGTTCACATGCGAGCGCCTTAACTTGGACGACGACGCTGGGGGGAAAAGCGGGCGGGACGCCCGCCCCGAGGTTGCGACTCCAGGCCAGGAAGTCGCGCGAAGGCGAATCGCTTGCGCCACTTGCTGACAATCTGGCGCGGCGTATCCAGGCGAGCAGCGATAATGTCGTTGGAGAGACCCTGCGCCGCGAGCAACACGATCTTCGCTCGGACCACATCACAATACGGTGACGTATACTGGCGGGCTTGAGCTTCCAGCGCAACGCGTTCTTCTTTGGAGAGAACTATCGCAAATGGGCTTTCTCTTGGCATGAAGAAGTAATCTCCTTAATGCCAAGCATAGCAGAATCTTGCCTCGTAAAGAGCATGCTTGATACGTCATCGTATTTATGGAAAGGAGTACTAAGTAGGCCTCGCTCGTATGCAAGCCTTTGGCTTTGGGCACCCACGCCGATTTTGGTGAAAAAAAACTTCTGACGTTTTGATGATTTATTGACCGGCTTTTTTTCTGACGGGCTCGAATTCGTCGCCTGACTGCCATCGGATGAGGGCCGGTTGCGATGCAGCTTGCAGACCCAGGTCGAAACCGAACTGCGCGACTTTTGCCAAGCCGGTGAAGTCCATTTCGGGGCGGTACTCATCGCTGGGCTGGTGATAGTGATGCTCGACGTAGTCTTTGGCTTGGGCTCGGCCCCAGGCTTCATCGTGACCTTTGAATTTCATTCCTTCGCTGATTGAAAACGAAGGAATGCCCACGCGGGCCAAGCTGAAATGATCGGAGCGGTAGTAGTGGCCGGCTTCCGGTTGCGCGTCCGGGCGAATGGCCAGGCCATATTTCTGAGCGGTCTTTTCCACTTGGGGATAAAACGTAGTGCGCTCGGCGCCGCTGATTTCTATCTCTTCGGGGTCGCCGATGGGCGCGACGGCGTCGTAATTTAAATCCAAGGTTACTTTTCCAACTGGAGTTGCGAAATGCTTGCCGAGGAATTCTGAGCCGAGCAGGCCTTGTTCTTCGGCGGTGACCGCGGCGAATAAAATGGATCGCGGCGGGGCCTGCTGACCTTGCTGATCTGACTGCGACCAGGCGCGGGCGAGTTCAAGCAGGATGCCGCAGCCGGTGGCGTTGTCTACCGCACCATTGTAAATATTGTCGCCCTTCGCGCTGGTGTCGATGCCCAGGTGGTCGTAGTGCGCGGTATACATGACGGTTTCGCCGCGACGAGCGGGGTCGTTGCCTGGAAGCCTGGCGAGAACGTTTCTGGAATTAAACGGACGGACGGTGCTGACGACGTGGGCTTTCAGGCGCACTGGTAATTCCACTGGTTTGAAATCGCGCGATTGGGCTTGCTGAAACATCTTGTCGATGTCCATGCCAGACATAGCCGCCAACTTTTTGGCTACGTCGAGTTGAATCCAGGACGCTCCTTGCAAGTGCAGGGTGCCATCCAGGCGAAGATAGGATTTGTCTTTGCCGTTCGAATTGCGCACTACTTCCCAGCCGTAGCTGGCCAAGTCGCGGCGATGAATGATGAGGGTGGCGACGGCGCCGTGGCGCGCGGTTTCTTCAAATTTGTAAGTCCACCGGCCGTAGTAGGTGAGCGCTTTGCCTTTGAAAAACTTGGGATCGTCGGAAGTAGGCTCATTGACGAAAAGGAGCGCCACTTTTCCTTTCAGGTCGATGCCTTTGTAGTCGTCCCATTTATATTCAGGGGCGGTGATTCCGTAGCCGACGAAAACGATGGCGGCGTCAATGTCCGCGACGTCTGTTTGCGTTTCGTTGTGGATGACAAAGTCGTCGAGATTTTTAAGTTGCAGCGGTTCGCCGTTTTTGGGTACGAGCGAAGCAGTTGTGTCTGGCAGGGTGGTGATCTTGACCATGGGAACTTCCTGGAAATAGCCGCCTTGATCACCCGCGGGCTTCAGGCCGTCGAGCGCAAATTGTGTGGCGATGTATTCGGCGGCGATGTCGCTGCCGCGCTGGCCCATGCCGCGGCCTTCGAGCAGGTCGCTAGAGAGAAACTTGACGTGGGCGCGAATTTTTTCCGGGTCCACTCTCTCTTGACGAGGACTCTGGGCGGTAACGTAAGCGCCGCTGGCCGCCAGTAAAATCACAACTGCGATGATCGATTTCCGCATGGGTCCCCTGTGATGTCGTTATTTGTCTCGCGTTGCTATTATTTTTTGGTGCGCTCTTTCAGCAAGCCCTTCAACTCCGACATGAATTCCTGGACATCTTTAAAATCCATGTAGACCGATGCAAAGCGCACGTAGGCTACCTTGTCGAGTTTTTTCAGGCCGCCCATGATCATCTCCCCGATTTCGGAGGTGGTCAGCTTCACGCTCGGTGGCCTCGTGTACGACGCCTTCGATCTCGTCGACGATGGCTTCAAGTTTCGGGGTGGCTACCGGGCGCTTCTCGCAAGCCTTCGAGCAGGCCCTGCAGAATTTTTTGACGCTCGAAGCGCTCTCTACGGCCGTCTTTCTTGGCGACCATGTAGGGAATTTCGTCGATGCGTTCGTAGGTGGTGAATCTGCGCGCGCATTTCAGGCACTCGCGGCGGCGACGGATGGTGTCACCGGCGCGGCCTTCGCGGGAATCGATCACCTTGTCGTCAATGTGGGCGCAGAAAGGACACTTCACTCGGAGCATCTCCTGTCAGATAGGCAAGAATAAAACCAATTGATATTTCTGAGTTCGCAAAGAATTTTGGTCTTCCTCATTCGCTTGGGCTTATCGCAACGACCTTATACCAAGGCGCTCATTCCAGCGTGACGGCCGCTACTTTCTTTTCTTCCGCGGCCATGCGTTTCAGCTCGCGCAGGCCCCAGCCTTCGTGAATCAACATGGGGACGCCCAGTATGCCGCAACCGGCGAAGGTTATGGCCCACAGCACCATGGAGGCTGCTACCGCGGGTTCTCTTTCTACTCCAAAAATCGCTGTGTATGCAATGATGGCGCCCGCTTGCGAACCGCCACCAATGCCCGGCAACTGAAGGGTCGAGCCCACCAGTGTAAATGCCAGGACCAGCAAAGAATCGGCGAGGCCGAGAGTGTGGAGCGTTCCTGTGAAGCTGTGGGAGACCCAGTAATACACGAGGCAGACAACGAACCAGTGCAATCCGGAATAAACAGTGGCGAGAATCAGATCTTTCCAGGTGCGGATGGTTTGCACGCCGCGCACGAAGCCGAGCACGACCCCCGCCCAGGAGCTACGCCAGCCAGCGGCCTGAATTACAGTTTGAAGGCGGCGCTCGAGGCAGAGCGGTACCGTGGAGGCGTAAATAGACTAGCGCGACGGCGGCGGCCAGCACGCCCGCGAATAAAATTGTGCCGGTGGTTTTGGCGGCGGTTTCCAGTTGGCTGGCCATTTCACCTGAATGCGGACGCATACCGAAGAGGATCAGCCCTACCGCGGAGATCACGGCAACGCTGGCCATATCGAAAATGCGCTCAAGGACGTAGATGCCGAAGGTGTCGGCGATGGGCAGGTCCTGTTTTCTCGCCAGCAGTAGCGGTCTGACGGGCTCGCCTGCACGGCCGAGCAGAAAAATGGCGGCGAACCCGGCCAGGGTGAGCTTATGAAATTTGCCAGAAATTTGCTTTGCCGATGTTTCGCTGGAAGACTTGCCAGCGCAGGGAGCGGATGCCGTAGCAGGAATAAATGGCCACCATGGCGAGGATGAGGTAATAGGGATTGGCATCGCGCACAGCGTCGAGCAATTTGGAGCCGCTGAAGGTGGCCAGGTGCAGGAGACTGATGGCCTGGTAGGCAATGATGCCCAAAGCCAGCAATCCAAGCACGACCAATATGGTTTTCCTGGATAGCGAGCGCATGTGCCATGAGCCTACTGGGGGCATGTAGACTCGTCAAGTTTGCAGCGGCGACCGTGACGTAATGGTGAGTATCTGCAAAAAACAAATTAAATCCCCAGTTGAATTATCGCGACACATAGAAGGAGGGATTATGCAGGAAGCTATTTTGAAGCGATTTGAGAGTCCGGATGAGGTGCGCGTTTTCGACAAGGGGCGATTTGAGATTGTTCATATTGGCGGACTGACCTCTGGCTGGCACGCCGCTGTGCGAAGTGGAACATGTAGGGTTGGTGGTTTCAGGGCGTGCGGTAGCTGCTTTTGCTGATGGAACGCAGACGGAATTGACGCCGGGAAATTTGTTTTACATTCCGCCGGTGGCGCATGACAGCTCGGTCGTTGGGGATCAGCCTTATGTGTCGCTCCATTTTATGGGGGCCGCGCACTACGCTAAGTAGGTCATATCTTTAAATTCAAACCCAAGACCCACAGTAAAAATCGAGAGTGGGGCACCCTCCGCCTTACATAGAGCTCATAACTCGGCTTAAGTTGATTTGACATAACGATACTAAGCGTATTGAATTGTGGGCACTGACTTTTTGTTGGCCTGGGGGATTCGATGCGTGTTAGCAAGCGTCCTGCAGTGGAATGCGCCTTTTGGCGGTTAGGTTGGACTCGATTTGCGTTGTTAACGCTGTTCATGACGATGAGTTGGCTGCAGCCCGCGAACGGGCAAGTGGCTGCGAGCATTTCAGGCGTAGTGACCGATTCGTCGGGAGGTCCGGTAGGTTCGGCTGCGGTGACCACGAAGAACACTGAAACCGGAGCGGTGCGAACGGCCACGACTGATGATGGGGGACGCTATCAGATTGTTTCGCTGGCGATCGGTCCGTACGAAGTTGCGGTGAGCAAGAGCGGGTTTCGTGAAGCGATCAGGATGGGCATTCGACTTGTTGTGGGACAGGAAGCGATTGTGGATCTCGCGCTGCAGGTCAGCGCGGTGACGGCCGAAGTGCGAGTGTCCGAGGATGCTCCGCTGGTGAGCCCTACGACGCAAGACATTTCCGGGCTGGTTGGCGAGCAGCAGGTGAAGGACCTTCCTCTTAATGGGCGCAGCTACGATTTGTTGCTGCCGCTTAACCCGGGCATTGTGAATTTTACTTCGCTAAAAACTGGGGGGACGGGAATTTCGAATTCCACAACCGGAAATAACTTCGCGGTTTCCGGGAACCGGCCGCAGCAAAATCTTTTTTTGCTGAACGGACTGGAATATACCGGGGCAGCGGAGAACAACATGCAGCCGGGGGGGACGAGCGGCATGCTGCTGGGTGTAGACGCGGTGCGCGAATTCAATGTGCAACGCGATTCTTATGGGGCCGAATTTGGCAAACACCCGGGCGGGCAAGTGGTGATCCTGACGCAATCTGGATCGAATGAATGGCACGGCGCGGCATTTGAGTTTCTGCGTAATAACGCACTGGACGCGCCGAATTTCTTCGATCAGGGAGATGCTCCGCCATTCCAGCGAAACCAATTTGGCGCTTCGATGGGCGGTCCGATCCAGCGGGACAAAACTTTTCTGTTCGCCAACTACGAAGGATTTCGCCAACACCTGCACCAGACCTCGGCAGCCTTTGTTCCAGACGCAACTTCTCGCGCCGCGACAGTACCAAGCGTCAAGCCGCTGCTAAATTTGTGGCCCACGCCGTCCGTTGGCGCACCGGATTTCAGCGGCATTGCCGAGGTGTTCAGCAGCCCGTTGCAAACGGTTCGCGAGGATTTCGGGACAGTGCGGTTGGATCACACGTTCTCTTCGCGGGATACGTTTTCGGGAATTTACACCGTTGATGACGGCGACGATTTCACCGCAACCCCGAGTAATCCCTATAGCAGCGACGTGGTCGCGCTGCGGGAACAGGTGCTGTCCTTCGAGGAAACGCATGTTTTCTCGCCATCGTTGGTCAACACCGCGAGAGTCGGTTTCTCGCGCGCCGCTTATTTTTTTACCGGAGAGCCGACGCCGGGACGCCGGCGACGAGCGTGCCGGGATTTCTGGTCGGACTTCCGGTCGGAGCGGTGGTGGTTGGGGGAAGCGCGGCGTCCAATCCGCAAGCGCAAGTCGGACTGGCCGGCAGCAATAACGGCAGCAACTTGAGGATCGCGCGAAATTTATACACGTACGAGGATCACCTGACGATGACGCGTGGACGTCACCAACTGGAATTTGGCGGGTGGTTCCAGCAATTTCAATCCAACGAAACTGTTAACCTGAGCCAGTTCGGGCAGGCGACTTTCGCTAGCCTGCAGACGTTTTTGACGGGAACGATGAGCAGTTTTCTGTACAATCCTTCGCCCACGGAAATGAATTGGCGCTCGTTGTTTGGGGCGTGGATGTGCAGGACATGTTCCGGATCAGTCCAAGGTTAACGGTTACTCTGGGATTCCGCGGTGAGTTCTCCACGGCATGGAACGAGGCGCACGGCCGGGCTTCAAACTACACGTTTATGGAATAAGATCTCCAGGAAGCCGCATGTCGGGACTACGCTTTTCAGTAAACAACGCGAAATTTTTGCCGAGCCGCGAGTTGCATTGGCTTGGAGTTTGCGGCCAGAGAAGACGGTAATTCGTGCGGGCTTGGGATATACCACGAGCTGCAAGAGATTTGGGATACCGCGCCGATCAGAACGCTCCTACGATCCCACGTATAGCGACGCCCTTGCCGGTGTCGAAGTTGCCGATCGATCCGGCATTTCCCGCGACTTCAAACTCATTCTTGTGGCCGGAGGCGTCCAGCCGGATGAAAACGCCGACGCTGATTTCTTATTCGCTCCGAGTTCAGCAGGCGTTTCGCCGAATACTTCGCTGACGGTGGGTTACGTCGGGTCCCATGGATACCACGAAATTATCGGCGTCGACGGAATGAGCCTGTTCCGATGGTTTGTCCTGCATCTCCGTGCCCGAGCGCGTATCCCGCGAATTTTCCTGTGCCCCTGGCGGGTACGCCGATTCCGGCGGGCAGTTTCTATATTCGTGCCGGAACACCGAAGGCTAATCCCGCTCTCTCGAATACGTGGACGTGGTTTGCGGGGGGAGGTTAGCTACAACGCGTTGCAGGTGGATCTGAATAAGCGGTTCAGTCGCGAGCTGGCGCTGCGAGGCGTTTACACATGGTCTAAAGTGCTGGACGAGGCGATTCGCTCAACGCGACGGCGTCGGGAATGTCGGGCCTGGTTTCGAATCCTTATAACCCGCGCGCTGACTGGGGACCGGGCACGTTTGATGTGAGAAATCTCGGCGTGGTGAGTGCGGTTTATGCGCTGCCGTTGGGGAGGGGAAACAGTTTGGCAACGGGCTGTACGGGCGCGAACGGCGCCGTCGGCGGTTGGTCGGTGGGACAGCATCGTGACGCTGCAGTCGGGGTTTCCGTTGACGCCGCAGCTGAGCTATAACCCTTCGAACAATGGGGACACGCGGAATCCGGTGAGGCCGTTTGCGAATCCGAATTTTCACGGGCCGCCGGTCATCGGGAGTCCGAACAAGTGGTTTAATCCCACTGCTTATCGGCACCGCCAGCAAACAGCGGATTCTACGGGAACTCGGCAGAGATACACTGCTGGGCCGGGGTTGGCCACATGGGATTTTGCCGGGCAGAAAGACACTCAAATCGGCGAAGGACTGAAGCTTGAATTTCGGGGAGAGATTTTCAATCTGTTGAACCGGGCGAATTTCAATGCCCAAATCTGTGGTGTTTACGCCGTCGGGGGTTTCGCCAACGGCTGGGGCGATCACTAGCACATCGACCACTTCGCGGCAGGTACAGTTCGGCTTGAAATTACTTTGGTGAAACTGCAATTTGATAAATTTGTCGGGTGCAGTTGAGTTTCGAAGAAAGGCTAGCCGCCGCCCACGAAGTGGACGATTTCGTACTGGTCGCCGGGTTGAATGGCGGTATTGGGCCACTGCGGACGCGGGAGGATTTCAAGGTTGCGTTCGACGGCTACGCGGCCGGCGGGGAGATTCAGTCACGCAATAAATCGGCTACTGTGGCGCCTTGCGGGGTTTCGCGGCGCTCTCCATTGACAATGATTGCGTGAGACGCTGGCATCTTTCAATTCTACCCTACGACTTTATGAGTGGCGAAGTTAGCTACTGGCTTTTTCGTTCGCGAAGTTAATTCTTGGCGCCTCGTGGCTAGGCGACTGGAACGCGCTGGCGGGCGCGCAATTGGAAACGCAAGATGGCTTTCAATGAGCCGCGTGTAGCTTCGATTATCAAGGTGGCGTTGGGATCGGTCAGATGTGGCATGTCGAAGGCGAGATCAGCTTCTCCTGTGGCGGCGGAGTCCGCGGAGAAATTGGCGGGTTCGGCGGCGCCGGATACGGATGGAGTGATTTTTGCGCCTGAGACAGCGTGGCCTAGCGCGTCGGTGACACGCAATTGCAGAGTGACGCGCTTGCCAGCGAGCCAAGTTTTTGGGTTGAGCAATTCGATGTGTAGAGATTCGGCGGGAGCGGCGTTTTTTGCTGCTGCCAGCGGAGTAACGGTTTTAGGCGGCGCTGGTGGTGCCGGCGGCGTGGGCGCAGGTAGATGGAGCGTACCAGTGCGAATTTCTTCCAGTACCTGACGGTGTTGTTCATCGACGCGCAGCTTGAGGGCTTTTTCGCTGTCGGCATTAAGGGGCAAGAGGTCGAGATAATTATTGGTGCGGCGATGGAGCACGCGGCCGCCAGCGTAAACGGTAGTGTCTATCAGCGCGCTGGAATCGCCGGCATCTTCGGTCTGCACATGATACTTATGGGCGCCGACGCTAACATTTGTGTTATGGCCAAAAATCATGTGGATGCGCCCCGCTGAATACGCGCCAGAACGTGAAGCCGAAGTAGAACTATTATAAGGGCCCTTGGCGAGGATTTGACCGAGCGGTAGTCGAGTCGTTATTATAACGTTTCGCTTATGGGCGGTTCCGACCTACATAGTTACGCTCCACTTCTGGTACACCTGCTGATCTCAGCGGCACTCGCTGGTATGTTGACGGCGTTTCGGTATTAATTGGCTGGCGACGGCCAAGCCGCGTAAAACAAGAACCCTACGAATGTGGCGTGCCCCCAACGGGAGACGCACGCGAACCGTTTTCGGTACGATTTTACCTGGTGGCCATGGTCTTTATTCTGTTCGACGTGGAAGCGATTTTTCTGTATCCATGGGCTTACATTTTTCGCAGCTTGCGATGGTACGGATTCGCAGAGATGATGATTTACATCGCGATCCTGCTGGTCGGTTACCTATATCTCTGGAAAAAAGGCGCGCTGGACTGGCACAAATAACTACTTGTAAATAAAACGGGCGCACGGGATTAAAAGCTTGACGGAGAATTCCAACCAAAACGCTAATGTTGTAGGCGGACGCGTGTCGTCAGTAGAGCACTTGCGCGCGTGGGATAAGAGCGCTGTTACGGAAGTGGTGGAGTATCGCGGCGAAACGACCATCGTGGTGCCGCGTGAATTGTTGCGGGCTACCGCGGCGTGCTGCCGCGACGCTGCTTCGATGCAATTTAATTTGCTGACCGACGCGACCTGCCTGGACCGCCATCCTTATGAACCGCGATTCGAAGTGGTTTATCAACTGGTGTGTATTTCGCGGCGCGAAAAGTTGCGGTTGAAGGTTCGGCTGTCTGGAAAAAATCCTGTTTTGGATTCACTGGTGCCAGTGTGGCCGGGGGCGAATTGGCTGGAGCGCGAGATTTTCGATTTATTTGGAATTCATTTCAACGAGCATCCGGATTTGAGACGCATTGTGCTCCCCGACGACTGGGAAGGCTATCCGCTGCGGCGCGATTATCCGGTGGAAGGCTACCGGGATATACCGGTGATGCCGCTGGGCTTCGTGAAGACATCCATATGACCACGGTAGAAACGGCAGTCGGCCAAGCGAAAACAATGGTCCTCAATATGGGGCCGCAGCACCCTTCGACGCACGGGGTGTTGCGCATTTTGCTGGAACTGGATGGCGAGACGGTGGTGAAAGCCGTTCCGGATTGCGGATATCTGCATACGGGCATTGAGAAATCGTGCGAAGACAAAACGTATTCGCAGGCGATTACCTTGACCGACCGGATGGATTATTTGAATCCGCTGGGAAATAACCTGGTTTATTGCATGGCGGTGGAAAAGCTGCTGAATCTGGAAGTACCCAAGCGCGCGCAGTACATCCGGGTGATGATGGTGGAGCTGCAGAGAATTTCTTCGCACCTGGTGTGGCTGGGGACGCACGCGATCGATTTGGGGGCGATGACTGTGTTTCTGTATTGCTTCCGCGAGCGCGAAGAGATTTTGAAGATTTTTGAAATGTTCGCCGGGCAACGGATGATGACCAGCTACATTCGTATTGGCGGCGTGGTGTTGCAGCCGCCCGCGGGATGGCGGCAAGCGATCGAGCGATTTTTGAAATACATGCCCAGCCGCGTGGATGAATACGAAACACTCCTGACGAAAAACCGCATCTGGATGGGCGCACGCAAAAATATTGGATATATCAGCGCAGAAGACGCCATCGCGTTGAGCATGACCGGGCCGACGATCCGCGCGGCGGGCGTGGCTTACGATAATCGCAAATTATTTCCGTATTCGAGTTACGACGAATTTGAATTTCGATGTGCCGACGCGCACGGATTCGGATTGTTTCGGGCGATACATGATCCGAGTTGCAGAGATGCGCGAGAGCCTGAAAATCGTGCGGCAGGCGCTGGACAAAATTACGGATGACGGCGCGATCAAGGCCGAGGCGCCGGGAATCGTGCCGCCGCAGCGCGAGAAGATGAAGACGGAGATGGAAGCGCTGATTTATCACTTCAAAATTTTTACCGAAGGATTTTCGCCGCCGGCTGGAGAAGCGTTTGTGACCGTGGAATCGCCGCGCGGGGAGCTGGGCTGCTTTATTGCGAGCGATGGGTCCCCAAAACCGCTGCGCGTGCATTTCCGCTCACCGTCGTTTATAAATTTGCAGGCTTTGCCGAAATTGGTGGAAGGGCAATTGATTTCGGATGTGATTGCGTGCATCGGGACGATCGACATCGTACTGTGGCGAGGTGGATCGCTAGATGGCAACTGCAAATGTCCCCCGACACTTACGGCGCGATTCGAACGGCTGCAGAACGCCTACCCCGTGAAGCGCAGCGCGCTGATTCCCATGCTGATGTATGCGCAGGATGAGTTTGGATATATCAGCGATGAAGTGATTGCGGAAATTGCGGCGCGCCTGGAGCTGCGCACCGTGCAGGTCGAAGAGACGCTCGAGTATTACTCCATGCTGCGTCGCAAGCCAATGGGCAAATATCACGTGCAGGTGTGCACCAACGTAGCGTGCATGCTGCGCGGCGGCAGTGAATTGTTGGATCGTGCGAAGAAGCGGCTGGAGATCGGGCACAAGGAAATTACCGAGGACGGGATGTTTTCGCTGGAAGAAGTGGAATGCATCGGGGCTTGTACCGGGCGCGCCGGCGATGCAGGTTAATTATGATTTCTACGAGAACCTGACGCCTGCGAAATTCGATCGGCTGATCCAGGAGTTGGACTACGGCAGGAAAGCTGAGCCGGAGCCGGTAATTTCCGGGGCGCTCCATGCGCGCGAACCGGGAGAGATTCCGGTTATCAGCAAGCGTTGGGGCATCGAGAATTCGACACAAGATTGATGTATATCTTGCAGAACGATGGCTATCAGGCGCTGGAAAAAGCACTGAAGCAGATGACGCCGGAATCGATCATCGATGAAGTGAAAAAATCGAATCTGCGCGGCCGCGGCGGCGCGGGATTTCCGACGGGCATGAAATGGTAGCTTCGTGCCCAAGGATTCGCCGAAAGCCGAAATACGTGATTTGCAACGCGGACGAATGCGAGCCGGGCACCTGCAAAGACCGGCCGTTGATGGAAATGGATCCGCACCAGTTGATTGAGGGCATGGTGATTGCGGGGCGCGCGATTGGTTCGCATCAGGGATACATTTATATTCGCGGCGAATATCGCTACGTGCTGGACATCGTGCAGAGGCGCGATCACGGAAGCGTATGAGCGCGGGTACCTGGGCAAGAATATTCTCGGCTAGGGTTTTGATTATGATTTGCTGATTCATACCGGCGCGGGCGCTTATGAGTGCGGCGAAGAATCGGCGCTAATGGAATCGCTCGAAGGCAAACGAGGATATCCTCGAATCAAGCCTCCCTTCCCTGCCGTGGTTGGGCTGTATGGCTGCCCGACGATAATTAATAACGTGGAGACGCTTAGCCGCGGTTCCGGCAATTATTCTGCGCGGCGGCGAAGGGTACGCGGTCTAGGGCACTCCGAAGAATGGCGGCACGCGCTTGTTCTGCATGTCGGGGCATGTGAACAGTCCCGGCATTTACGAAATGCCGATGGGCATTGAACATGAAGCGAATGATCTGAGGAAGTCGCCGGCGGAATCACCGGCGGCAAGAAATTGAAAGCGGTGATTCCCGGCGGCAGTTCATGTCCGCTGCTGACTGCCGACGAGATCGACATTCCCATGGATTACGATTCGCGTGGCCAAAGCGGGATCGATGCTGGGTTCGGGCGGCATGGTGGTGATGGACGAAGACACCTGCATGGTGGATATGGCTCGGCGCATCATGCATTTTTACGCGCACGAATCGTGCGGCTGGTGCATTCCCTGCCGCGAAGGCACGGCGTGGCTGCGCAAGATGCTGGATCGCTTCCATGCGGGCGGCGGTCGCGCCGAAGACATTCCGACTGATCGGCGAACTCTCGAAAAATATGCTTGGGCGAAACTTTTTGTCCGCTTGGGCGACGCCGCGGCCATGCCGACGATCAGCATCGTGAAAAAGTGGCGGAACGAGTTTGAAGATCATCTGCCCGGCAGGTGCCCGTATCAAATCCGCCGAAGTGCTGGCTGCGGCTCTATTAGAGCATCGCGATTCCATGGCTGATCCAAACAGATCACATTTAAGATCAATGACCAGGAAATCAGCGTCGCGCCCGGCACGCTGGTGATTGAAGCGGCGCGGCGCATAGGCACGAGGTCCCGTCGTTCTGCTATTACCCGGGGTTGTCGCTGCAGGCCGCTTGCCGCATGTGCCTGGTGGAAGTGGAGAAGGCGCCCAAGTTGCAGACGGCGTGCACGCTGGTGGCAACGAAAGGCATGGTCGTGCGAACCGATACCGAGCAGGTGCACCAGGCGCGCAAGGACATGCTGGAATTTCTGCTGACCAATCATCCGCTGGATTGCCCGGTGTGCGACAAGGGCGGCGAATGCGAATTGCAGGACATGGTCTTCCGCTACGGCGCGGACAGCAGCCGGTTTATCGAAGAAAAACTTCACACGGCCGGAAGAAAAGTGGTCGGAGCTGGTGTATTACGATGCGCCGCGCTGCATTCTGTGTTTCCGTTGCGTGCGCGTGTGCGATGAGGGCATGGACGTTAAGGCGCTGGGCGTAGGGCATGCGCGGAGCGCAAACCGTGATTATTCCCAACCGCGGAGATCATCTGGACTGCGAAGAATGCGGCATGTGCATCGATATTTGCCCGGTGGGCGCGCTGACGAGCGGAACTTATCGATACCAGACGCGGCCGTGGGAGATGAAGTACGTGCCCACGGTCTGCGCGCATTGTTCGAATGGCTGCAAGACTACGCTGAGCGTGCGAAATCACGAAATCATGCGCGCGAACAACCGCGATCTCTCCGGCATTAACAAAGATTTTCTGTGCGTGAAGGGGCGATTCGGTTTCGATTTCACCAAGCATCCCGAGCGCTTGCAGCAGCCGCTGATTCGTCGCAACGGTAAGCTCGATCCCGCTTCGTGGGAGGAGGCGCTGGCGAGGTGGCGGCGACGCGACTGAAGAATGGTTCTGACAGAAGCAGGCGCCGACGCGATCGGATTTATCGGTTCGAATCGCACCACGAACGAAGAAAATTATTTGTTGCAGCGACTGGCGCGGCAGACAATCGGCACCAACAACATCGATCATCACCGCACAGCGGACTACGCCGGGCTTGGTGACCAGGCGCTGGGCGATCGCGCGCACGATTCAATGCTGACGATGGAACAGATCTGTACGAATCGAAAGCGGTGCTGGTGATCGGAAACGATCCGACCAGATCAGAATCCGCTGGTGGCCTGGCAGATTCGTTCGGGGATTCGGCACTTTGCGATTCGGGCTTTACATCATCAATGCGCACGAGATCAAGCTGGCGTGCAAGGCCAAGCAGTTTGTGAAGATTCAGGCCGGGCACGAAGGTGCCGCGCTGCGGATATTTGGCGCATGAGCAAGGAAATCTCGCGCCGGGCTTGGTGGAGCAGTTGGTGCAGTCTGAAGGCGGCGCTGGAAGCGGAAACGGATGTCGCCATTGTTTTCGGCGAAGAAGTTTCGGGCGCGGCGATTCGGGCTGTTGGTGAATTTCGGTTCGAGTTGCCAGGCAAGACGCGCTACATGGCGCTGGGCGATTATGCGAATTCGCGCGGTGCGGCGGATATGGGAGTGCTTCCTGACCGGCTGCCGGGATATGCGTACATGGATAATGCCGACGGCGCGAGCGAAGCGCTATGAGCGAAGATTTGGGGCGGACGTGATTCCGTCGCGAAGCCGGGCATGACCGCCCCGCGAAATGGTGGAAGCTGCGCAATCGCGGACAATTGAAGGCGTTGTACGTGATGGGCGCGAATCCCTTCGACATTTCGGCGCGCTGGGCGCCGCGGCGCGCAGGCAATCTGGAATTGCTGATCGTGCATGAAATGTTCTTGACGGAGACGGCGCAACAGGCCGACATCGTTTTGCCCGCGGCGTCCGGCCTACGAAAAAGACGGCACGGTGACCAACACGGCCGGCGAAATACAGATGCTGCGCAAAGGCGTGGAGATCATGGGGACACGCTCGGATTTTGATTTGTTGCGCATCCTGTCGCATCAAATGGCACGGCTGGGACGTCGGGAAAGCCGATTCATTGCAAGTCGCCGGACGGCGGTTTTCGAAGAAATTCGCGAGAACGGTGCCGGGTTATAGACGTGCAGCCGGGCGCGTTACTGGAAGGTGCAGCCGAGCCGACGCGTTCCGGCTTCAGCCGAAACGGCCACGCGCCGATGACGTGCCAGTGGGATTGATTCGCTCGGCGCACGACATCGTTGTTTACCAGCGGTACGCTTGGGGAGATTTTGCACGCATGATCGGAATCTCTGCCGGAAGCGGCGGAGACGGAAGTCACCTCGTGAACGCATTCCTCGTACGCCAACGATATTCCTGATTATACGGTTGTGAAGGTGGCGCTGCTGCTTTTTATTGCTGACCGTGAACGCGTATCTCACATGGTTTGAACGCAAAGTGGTGGCGCACATCCAGTCGCGTTGGGGACCGCATCGTGTTGGGCCGCACGGATTGCTGCAGCCGATGGCGGACGGGCTGAAATTTTTATTCAAGGAAGATCCGACGCCTGCAGGCGTCGATCGATTTGTTTATTTTCTTGCGCCGCTCTTGGCGTTGGCGCTGGCGACTGACTTCCATCGCGATTATTCCGTTTGGGCCTGATCCGCTGCCTTGGAAAATACTTCGGCCAGACGATTTATCTGGGGATCTTGCCACCCAACGTGAACATCGGGATTTTGGCGTTATTCGCGATTACGGCACTGGGCGTGTACGGAGTGGCGCTGGCGGGGTGGTCATCGAACAGCAAATATCCGCTGCTCGGCGGCTTGCGCAGCTCGGCGCAGATGATCAGCTATGAATTGGCGCTGACGCTTTCCGTGGTGGGCGTGCTGCTGATCGCGGGTAGTTTCAATTTGACGGAAATTATTAACGATCAGACCAGCCGGTATGGAATTCTGGGCTGGAACATTTTTCCCGCAATTTATGGGCTTCATCTGCTTTTTCATTGCGGCGGTGGCGGAAACGAATCGCGTGCCGTTCGATCTGCCGGAGGCGGAATCGGAACTGGTGGCGGGATTTCACACGGAGTACGCCAGCTTTAAGTTCGCGATGTTTTTCATCGCGGAATACACCAGCATGATTACGGTGTCGTGTTTTGCGCGATTTTGTTTTTTGGCGGCTGGCTGTCTCCCTTTCCCGCAACCTGGACATGGACTTATTATTTGCGGCCACGGTATTGCTGCTCCGCGGGTTTGGGGTGATCTGGGATGGCGTGCGCTACAAAACAATTTTTGGCAAAGTCATTTTGCCGGCGCTGGGCATTGTGTTCTGCGCGCTCGCGTTTCTGATTTTCGCGGCCGGGGGCGATTGATTTCGTTCAGGGCGCCGTTCTGGTTGCTGCTGAAGATACTGGTATTCTTGTTTGTCTATGTGTGGATGCGCGGAACTTTGCCGCGATTCCGGTACGACCAGTTGATGGCATCGGTTGGAAATTGCTGTTGCCGTTGTCGATCGCCAACGTGGTGTTCACCAGCCTGGCGACGATGGTGGAGGCGCAAAACAATGACGGCGCTAATCATTGTATTTTGGTGCTGGCAGCCCTGGCGGTGGCGCGGCGCGATCAGCTTGATATTTCAGCGGCATCCGATTCACAGCGCGCTTTCGCTGATCGTGGTGATGGTGTCGCTGGCGGGCTTGTACCTATTGTTGGGCGCGGAATTCATGGCGGCGGTGCAGATCATCGTGTATGGCGGCGCGATCATGGTGCTGTTCGTGTTCGTGATCATGCTGCTGAACGCGGGGATTGAGGAGCGCACCAACATTTCGAAACTTGCAGGGTTTCCGCGGGCTGCTGTTGGCGTTCGCTTTGACGGATTTATCGCGGCGACAATTGCGCGCGTCGACGACACAGTGCAGGCGGCATCGCAGCCAGGGAACATGGCCTCGACGCAGAGATTTGTCGACGATGATTTTCCGGGATTTTGTTTATCCATTCGAGTTGACTTCGTTTTTGATTCTGGTGGCGGTGTTGGGTGCGATTGTGCTGGCGCAGCGGGAGAAGGCTTAGGCGATGATTCCCACGAATCCTATTACATCGTGCTGAGCGCGATTTTGTTTGGGCTCGGCGTGCTGGCGTTTATTTTCAAGCGCAACATCATTCCGATTTTTATGTCCATCGAGCTGATGCTCAATGCGGTGAACCTGGCGTTTGTGGCCTTCAGCCAGGCAATGCATAAGCTGGATGGGCAGGTATTTGTTTTGTTCGTGATCGTGGTCGCTGCGGCGGAAGCTGCGGTGGGATTAGCGATTATTATCCTTACGGCGCGAAACCGGCAATCGCTAAACGTAGAGCGCGTGGACCTCTGAAAACTGTAAATGCCCATACTTGAACATCTGTGGATCATTCCACTGTTGCCGCTGCTTGGCGCGACGGTGAACGGCTTGTTTGGCAGGACGTGGCCGAACAAAATCGTAAGTAGCGTGGCGATTGGCGCTACCGGGCTGTCTTTTCTTGGCCGCGCTGGAAGCTGTGCGCGAGTTTTTCCACCTGTCGCCGGAACAAATTCCGTGGGTGAGGCAATATTTCTCGTGGATCGCGGCGGGAAGTTCCGCGCGGGCTTTGACCTGCAAGTCGATCAGTTGACGGTGGTGATGTTGCTGGTGGTTACCGGCGTGGGCTGGCTGATTCATATTTATTCCACCGGGCTACATGGCGCATGAGCGCGGTTATTACCGGTTTTTTCCTACCTGAATTTGTTCATGTTTTTCATGCTGATCCTGGTGCTGGCGGCGAATTACGTTTTGCTGTTTGTGGGCTGGGAAGGCGTGGGCCTGGCGAGTTACTTGTTGATCGGATTTTATTTCCTGAGAAAGTCGGCGGCGGATGCGGGGAAAAAAGCGTTCATCGTCAATCGCATTGGCGATTTTGGCTTCATGCTGGGAATGTTTTTATTGTTCCGCACTTTGGCACGCTGGATTTCGTGTCGCTTTTTCCAAGGCGACGCCTCTGTCTGCGGACGCGTTGGGACACCTGGGCACACTGACGGTGGCGTGCTTGCTGCTGTTTATGGGCGCGGCGGGAAAATCGGCGCAGATACCTCTTTATGTATGGCTGCCGGACGCGATGGAAGGGCCGACGCCGGTAAGCGCGTTGATTCACGCGGCGACGATGGTTACTGCGGGCGTGTACGTGGTGGCACGCTCGCATGTGCTGTTTATGCGGGCGCCGACGGCCATGCTGGTGGTAGCGGTCAGTGGGCTGCGCGACGGCGCTGTTTGCGGCGACCATCGGGCTGGTGCAGACGGACATCAAGAAGGTGCTGGCGTATTCGACGGTGAGCCAACTTGGGCTATATGTTTCTGGCTTGCGGCGTGGGGGCGTTTTCGGCGGGAATTTTTCATTTGATGACTCATGCGTTTTTTAAGGCGCTACTGTTTCTGGCGGCCGGCAGCGTAATCCATGCGATGGGCGGCGAGCAGGACATGCTGCGCATGGGCGGATTGCGCAAAAAAATCCAGTGGACGTACTTGACGATGCTGATGGGCACGCTGGCGATTGCGGGAATTCCGCCGCTGGCAGGATTTTTCAGCAAGGATTCGATTTTATTGAATGCCTACCAGAGCGAGAGTGGCGACCAACGGGGGCACATTATTATACGCCGCCGGATTATTTACCGCGCTGTTGACTTCCTTTTACATGTTCCGGCTGATTTTTCTGACATTTTTATGGCAAGGAACGCTACGACGAGCATCACGTGCACGTGCATGAATCGCCGAAGAGCATGCTGGTGCCACTGGCGATTTTGGCGGTGCTTTCGATCGTAGGCGGATGGTTGGCTGCTCCGGCATTCTGGGGCAAGCCGGATTATTTTGCGAAATTTCTGGAGCCGGTGTTTGCTGCGCCTAGCGGGAGCGAAGCTGGGGCTGCGGAAGCCGTGGCGCATGCTTTGGAGACGCCGCTGGCGATCGTGGCGGTGATTACCGCAGTGGCGGGTTTGTTTGCGGCGTACTGGCTCTATGTGAAGCAGCCCAGCAAGCCGGACAAGCTGGCGAAATCGTTTGGCGGGGTGTACCGGACGCTGCTGCACAAATATTATGTCGATGAATTTTATAACGCAGTGATAGTGCGACCGCTGATGTGGGTTTCGACGAATGTTTTTTGGAAGACGGTGGATGTTTCGATTATTGATGGCGCGGTGAATGGAATCGCGGAAGGCATCACGGTAGTTGGCGACGGGACGCGACGGACGCAATCGGGGAACACGCGGAGTTATGCGGTGTGGGTGGTGGTTGGGGCGATTGTGATTGTGGCGGTCATTTTCTGGCCACATGTGCGACCGGTGCTGGGAGTGGCGCGCTGATGAGTCACTTTTCCAGGGCGGGCATTTGCTGTCGATTCTGATCTTTTTCCCTGCCGTGGGTTCGCTGGCATTGCTGTTGTTGCGCGGCGATGACCATGTTTTTATTCGCCGCATTGCGTTGATTGTGTCAGTCGCGGAATTTTTGTTTTCGCTGCTGTTGTTGCGCGGCGCGTCGTTCACCTCCGGCGATTACCGGCTGGTGGAGTACGGGCAGTGGATCACTTCGCCGCCGATTCATTATCACCTCGGCGTGGATGGCATCAGCCTGTTCCTGGTGATCCTCACGACATTCCTGACGCCTATTTCCGTGCTGGCTTCCTGGAGCAGTATCGGTCACCGGGTGAAAGAATTTTTTGTGATGCTGTTGATGCTGGAAGTGGGCGTCATCGGCGTGTTTTTGTCGCTGGATTTATTTTTGTTCTTTTTGTTCTGGGAAGTAATGCTGATCCCCATGGCGATGCTGATTGGCATCTGGGGGCACGAGCGGCGGATTTACGCCGCGGTGAAATTCGTGCTGTACACGATGGCCGGATCGATTTTGATGCTGGTGGGGATTATCTGGCTGTATAACGCCACCGGTACATTCGACCTGCCGACGATTCAGCAGATGATTCAGACTGGCACGCTGGTGTTGGAACCACGCGCGGAAATGCTGTTGTTTCTGGCGTTTTTTGTGGCGTTTGCGGTGAAGGTGCCGTTGTTTCCGCTGCACACCTGGTTGCCGGACGCGCACATGGAGGCGCCGACGGCTGGATCGGTGATGCTGGCGGGCGTGCTGCTGAAGATGGGCACGTACGGAATGATCCGTTTTTGTTTGCCGCTTTTTCCGGAGGCGGCGCGGCGGGCGGCACCGTGGGTGGCGGTGCTGGCGATTATCGGAATTATTTATGGAGCGCTGGTCGCGCTGGTGCAGCCGAACTTAAAAAAGCTGGTGGCCTACTCTTCTGTGAGCCATCTCGGTTTTGTGGTGCTGGGAATTTTTGTGTTCCGCACCATTTCAATGCAAGGCGCGGTGTACCAGATGCTGGCGCACGGAATTTCTACCGGGGCGCTGTTTTTGCTGGTGGGCATGTTGTACGACCGGCGGCATACCTTTGAGATCAACGAGTATGGCGGGCTGGCTACACCGATGCCGAAGCTCGCGGCGTTTTTTCTGGTTGCGGCGCTGGCCTCCATGGGACTGCCGATGCTGAATGGGTTTGTGGGCGAATATTTGATTTTGCTGGGGACCTACCAATCGCACTGGGCGTGGGCTTCTTGGGCGACGTTGGGAGTGATCTTGTCGGCGTGCTATTTGTTGTGGTCTTACCAGCGGGTGTTTTTTGGCGAAGTTACGCGAGAGAAGAATAAAACCTTGGTGGATGCTTCGGGGCGCGAGAAATTTATTTTGGTGACCATGTCGATCCTGATGTTGTGGATGGGGATTGGTTCCACGTATTTCACGCGGCGAACGGCAGCGGCTTCTCAGGCGGTGATCGATCAGGTGGAACCACAGCGTCCTTATGAAGCGCGGGTGACGAGAGGTAGCAGAAGTGTGGGCCAGCCGTTTGTGAGCGGGACAAATACTTCGCCAGTGGCGCAAGCAAGTTCGACCGCAGAAGGCGCGAACCGCTAATGTTTCCAGGCACTGATGACTTGCTGCGCGCGCTTCCGGAACTGATCTGGTGCGGATTTGGCATGCTAGCGATGTTGTTGCAGCCGTTTGTGCGCAGCCGACACTTTTTTACCGTGCTCGCGCTGGTGGGAGCGGTTGGCGGAACTGCGGCGGCGTTTGTGGCCGGGGCTACGCCTGGCGAAGGATTTTACGGGTTGATTCAATCCGATGTTTTTAGCTTTTTCTTCCGGTTACTGATCGGGCTGGTGGCGATCCTCGTGGTGCTGGCGGCGAATCTTATCTGGAACGCGAGAATCTGCCGTTTGCGGAATTTTATGCGCTGTTGCTGTTTGCGACGGCGGGCATGGGAGTGCTGGCCTCGGCGCGCGAACTGCTGACGGCGTTTATCGGCCTGGAGTTGAGTTCTATTTCCAGCTACATCCTGGCGGGGTTCCGGCGCGATTCGACGAAATCCAGCGAGGCGTCGCTGAAATATTTCCTGCTGGGATCTTTTGCGACGGCGTTTTTTCTTTACGGCATAGCGCTGGTCTATGGTGCGACGGGCACGACGAACCTGGGCCGGATGGACGACGCGGATCCAAACAGCAACCTGTTGAAACTCGGTTTGTCGCTGATTTTGATTGGCATTGGATTTAAGGTGGCGGCGGCGCCGTTTCAGATATGGACGCCGGATGTGTACGAAGGAGCGCCCACTCCGGTGACCGCGTTGTTTTCGGCGGGGCCCAAGGCGGCCGCGTTCGCGCTGTTGTTGAGGATATTCGCGAGCGTGCCGGCAGCGACGCATTTCTGGTTCTGGGCATTCTGGTTGCTGGCGGTGCTTACGATGTTCGCGGGAAATCTTGGGGCGCTGCTGCAGACCAACATAAAGCGGCTACTGGCTTATAGCTCCATCGCCCACGCTGGTTACATTTTGGTGGCCTTCGCGGCGGTTACGTTCATGGCCAATGATTTGAACGGTGGAGCGACACCTGCTTACGCGGCGGTGCTGTTTTATTTGCTGAGTTATGCGCTGGTGAAGATTGGGGCGTTCACCATCGTTTCTGAAATTGGCGGTTGGGGCGAGAAGAATTTGACGCTGGACGATTACGCGGGCCTGGCGCAGCGGCAGCCTGTAGCGGCGGCGGCCTTGAGTCTTTATCTTTTGTCGTTGCTGGGATTGCCGGTGACCGCAGGATTTTTTGGGAAATTTTATATTTTTAAAGCGGCGGTCAATTCGCATTTAATTTGGCTGGCGGTATTGATGGCCATTAACAGCATCATCGGGGCCTATTACTACCTGCGGGTGATTGTGGTGATGTACATGCGTGAAGGCAGCGCAGAGGCCATGGCGGCACCGGCGGTGCGATTCCCTGTGGCAGTGAATGTGGTGCTGGCGGTGACCGCGATTGGCACCGTGTATTTTGGGCTGTTCCCTAATCAGGTGCTGAATTTCATTCTGCAGCCTAATTTGATCGCGCGTTAGTCTGACGTTCGAGAACCAAACTCAAAACAATGTGGATGAACCGGGCTGTTGTTCTGATTGTCCTAGTGGTTGCTGCTCTTCCGCGCGTTTCAGCGCAGACTGATCAGGCAAAGTCCATCGTACGCACATGGAAGGTGACGTCATATATCCGCGAGGAGATTCCATCTGGCGCGAAGTCCGACGTTATGGGGGCTCATCCATCCGGATATATCAATTACGGCGCTG